>JAFCZD010000760.1 GCA_019314525.1 Deltaproteobacteria bacterium | reverse complement strand
TCCAGCAGCCGGTGCTTGTTCCCTACCCTGTTTTCCAGCATGATCCTTCGGTTACCGTGTAATGAACCAGTCGGAGGTCGATCGATGCCAAGCCATCCCTTGTCCTGTTGCGCAAGAACCACTTCGGTCCTGCTGGCACTTGTCGTGACCGGAGCCTGCGGCGAAAAGCGCGAGCCGCAGCAAGCAGAGCGCAAGACGCCCCCGGTGCGACGCGTATCTACGCCTCCACGACTACCGACCCTCGATCTGCCAGATCGCATCTCTGGAGCCCCGGGGGTCTGGCTCATCGGCTTGAAACGAGCAATGTGGGTCAACGCCCACCCCGGAAAGCTGCTGCGCCTCGACTCCTCATTCAGCGTGCGCTACGGCGGCGAGAAGCAGTTGGTGATCCGGCGGATGGGCGCCCGTCTTCTGGTGAACAATCAAGTCCGGTGCTTGAATCTGCTCTTCACCGACGACAAGGAGGCCCGGCGCCTGTTGACGCAGCACAGATCGACAGTGGACTATGTCATTCTGTCGGCCCGCCATGCCTGGACAGTGGGCGTGCTCAAGAGCCTGTCGCGCCTGCGCACCAACCAGCTGACAGTGGTGTTGCTGCTACACAAAAAACCGGCCGCGCCGTATCTCGCGGCGATCACCGGGCTACGCAAAAAGCTCTCTGGCCTCCAATTGGAGGGCGGCACGGTCAGCGAGGCCTCCTTCACCGCTCTGTCTGCACTCCGTGGCCTACGCCACCTGGTGGTTGGATCCAGGGGCAACATCAGCGAAAAAGACGTAGCCAAGCTGGGCGGGCTCACGGAGCTCCGTTGGCTCTATTTGCCTCGCCTGACCTCCATCGCCGGGCTCAAGCACCTGCGGCGACTGCGTAAGCTGCGGCTGTTCAGGTGTGGGCTGACCTGGGACGACGCCGCAATCGCTGCGCTCCCAACCTTCGAGAACCTCCGGAGCCTACACTTGGCTTTCAGCAAAATCTCCGATGCCGGGCTTGCCCACCTGGCCCGGTTCAAGCGGCTGGAACATCTCGATCTAGCCTACTGCAAGAATATCCGGGGTCCTGGGCTCGCCCACCTGACCGATCTCAAACACCTCCGCAAGCTGAATCTGATGGCGAATACGCTGTCCCCGAACGCGCTCGCACCCCTGCGAAAGCTCCCGGGACTCAGAACGCTGTTGCTACAGCGCATGGGACTTGGAGACCAGGCCCTGGCGCATGTGGTCTCCCTGAAGCAACTGACGGAATTGTCCATTGGTGGCAGAAAGATCACTGACGCCGGTTTGGTGCAGCTCGCCACTTTAAAGCGCCTCCGTCGCCTCTACCTTGACAACACCCAAGTCACCGGCCGCGGCTTTCGCCACCTGGCCGCATTGACCGAGCTGCGAGTGCTGTTGGTTCGATACATCAAGGTCCGCCCTGGGGACGTGGCCCACCTGGCCAAGCTGAAGAACCTGCAGCAACTGGACCTGGGCTACTCCGGCCTCACGGACGCCACCGCGGCACCGCTCGGCAAGCTCAAGCGCCTCCGCATCCTGGACCTCAGTGAAAACAAGCTCACCGACGCCGGCCTGTCCAACCTCTCCGGACTCCGCGCGCTTCGCGAGCTGGACTTGAGCCATAACCAGCTCACCGGCGCCGGACTGTCGGCCCTAGGCGGCTTGACGCAGCTGCGTATGCTCAACCTGACAAAAACACAGGTCGACGACGCCGGTTTGGCGCATGTGGCCAAGCTCCGACAACTGATCGAGCTGAACCTGCAGGCCACCAAGATCACGGACGCCGGCCTGGTGCACCTGGCCCAGCTCAAGCATCTACGCCTGCTCTATCTCCACTACGTGCGCATCACCGGGACCGGGCTGCGCCACCTGTCTCATACCCACCTGGGCAAGTTGGTGCTCCACGGAACCGCGGTCACCGACGACGGGCTCCGCGACCTGGAGCGGCTCAAACACCTCGAGGACCTCAATTTGGTAAGCACCCGCATCACTGACGCGGCGCTGGTGCACGTGGCCAAGCTGCCCCACCTGCAGGATCTCACGCTCAGCCGAACTGCCATCACTGACGCGGGCCTCAAGCACCTGTATGGCCTCCGGTTGGACACCCTGTGGCTGTCGGGATGCAAGGGCGTCACGAAGGCCGGGGCGGCGGCCATGCGCAAACGGGTGATGGGGTACGTCTCCCGCTAGTTCGACGAAAAGATGCTACCGTGACAGACTGATACCGCGAAGAGAGAGTGCGATATTGGGGAGTAGTCACAGAAAAAACGCTGGCCGCCAAAGCAACCACCGATCCCTCGAGGACCGCGCAGATCGCACCTATTCGAGCCTGCTGCGAAGAACCATGGCCACGGCAATTGATGGCACTACCGTCGTGCTTGGTTTTGTCGCGTTTTGCCATCTCCTGCCAGAGGCTCAAATCTCCCGCTCTCGATCAGAGCGACCCGTTCGACGATCCGTTGTGCGCATCTTCCGATGACACCCTAGACGCGGCTGCTTCCAGAGCCCCTCCATAGCCCGACCAGTCGAGAAGACGGCCAAGCCCAAGCCGAAAGAAAGCCCGACCCTCGACCCAGACGAAGTCCGGAGATCCCTGCATTGGTCCAACTCCGACGCAGGTACCGCTACGTTCGCCAACGCAAACCAGAACCCAACCTACGCCCATCACAGCCCTTCAGGCTGCCGTTCCTCACCACTTGACCCCCAACTCCCACCAACTCATACTTGAGCAAGTGTCCAATACCCGGCATGAAACTCTTTATCGTCTATCGTCTATCGTCTATCGTCTATCGTCTATCGTCCAGGCCATGCCAGGAGGTCGTGGGGACTACCGTGCATTCGAAGCCGACCACGGGGAACTCGCGGTGCACCACCGGCAGGACG
>JAFCZD010000759.1 GCA_019314525.1 Deltaproteobacteria bacterium | reverse complement strand
ACGACGTTCTGGGTTTTTGTGCCTGTCAAGCCTGAGCAGCCTGTCAGCCTGGAAGAGTCACTTCAGGGCGTCCCTCGAGGGAGTGAAGATGGGCTGGCCGATGTGGTGCGCATTCGGCATGACATGAACGCCAGCTAGCATGTAGGCCTATCAAAGGGGAGACGAGAGAGTCGAGCATGTCGCAAGACCGGATGGAACGTGTAGTAGACGTCTTTCTGCGCTATCTCAAGGCAGAAGATGTAGAGGTGATCTTCGGCGTGCCTGGAGGGTTGCTTCATTATTTCTTTGAAGCGGTGGACGCCGACCCTGACCTACGTTTGGTCGTGGCCAAGCATGAGCAGGGCGCGGCCTTCATGGCGGACGGCTACGCTCGCGCGGGTCGGCGCATTGGGGTCTGCGCCGGAACGAGTGGCCCAGGGAGCACGAATTTGCTCACTGGGGTTGCCTGCGCCTACGCCGATGGGGTGCCGCTGCTGGTGATCACGGGGCAGGCGGCCCGTAGCGCTCAGGGCCGTGGAGCGGCGCAGGAGGCTACTCCCGAGCATATGGATATCGTGGGTGTCTTCAAGCCTGTGACCAAATACTCGACGATGGTTCGGTCACCCGAGAGCCTCGCTCACCACCTGCGCGCGGCGCTGCGGCAGGCGCTGACGGGACGCCCAGGCCCTGTGCACTTGAACGTGCCGGTGGACCTCTGGGAGCTCCCCTTGGCGGAGAGCTGGTTTGCACCCCAAAGCTACCGACCCTTGACGCAGGCCTTTGATCGCAAGGCGGTGCACACCGCGGCCGATCGGCTGCTCGCTGCCGAGCTTCCGGTGATGCTCGCTGGGACGGGCGTCGCCCGGGCGCATGCGGCGGAGCATCTCCTCACGCTAGCCGAGATGCTGCCCGCGCGCGTCGCCACGACGCCCGCGGCCAAGGGCATCTTCCCCGAGAACCACCCGCTCTCTTTGGGGGTGCTCGGCTACGCCGGTCACGCTGAGGCGAGCGACACGATTTTTGGTGACAACGTTGATGTGCTCCTGACCGTGGGCGCGTCACTCAACGAGCCGACGACGCTCAACTGGCGCCCTGACTTCCTGCCCAAAGAAACGCTCCTGCAGCTCGATATTGACCCCCATCGCATCGGTCGCAACTACCCGGTGGATGTGGCCCTCGTGGGAGACGCCCAAACCATCCTCGTGGAGCTGGTCTATCACGCCCATCGCAGCATTCGTGAAGGTTCGACACCACGCTCACGCTGGCATGCAGAGCCCCCCCTCTTGCGAGGGGGCGAGCGCTATGACGACCCTGCGTGGCGCACCTCCGAGCAGGTCCCCTTGACCCCTCAACGCTGGCGGTGCGACCTGGAAGAGGTCTTGCCTGATGACGCGGTGATTGTGTCCGATATTGGCGGCCACATGTTCTTCAACATTCACAACCTCTGTATCAAGGAGAACCAACGCTTCTTGATCAACTTCAGCTTCGCCTCCATGGGCCACGGGACAGCAGCACCTGTGGGTGTGGCCCTCGCCACAGGGCGGCCGGTCATCGCCATCGTTGGCGACGCCTGCTTCACCATGAACGGCATGGAGCTGATCACGGCAGCCGAGTACGACGTGCCGGTGGTGTGGATTGTCGAGAACAACAACATGCATGGCATCATTTATCACGGCGCGAAGCTGGTGGGGCGTCGACAGCCCATGGAGGCCATCCGCTATCGGCGCTCGGATCCAAGAGGTTCTGCAGGAGGCCCTGGAAAGTCGCCAGCCTGCAGCCATCGAGGTCCGCGTGGATCCGATGATTCCACCCCCTTTCGGTGCCCGAGCGCGGTCTATCGCGGGTTTTGAGCGATGAGTGAGCGTCTAGACGAGGTGCTGGGGAGCTGCCCCTTGGCGGGGGCTCCCTTCTCAGAGCAGCTCTCCTCCCATGTCTGCACCGAGGATGGCGCACGTGTCCACGGTTATGCGTTGGAAGGCGATCTAGCGCAGCACTATGGCATGGCCGAGGTCTTGCTCTTGAGCCTCACAGGGGAGCTTCCCGCATCGCAGAGAGCCCGCGCCGCCGAGGTCGCGCTGATCTTCAGCAGTGGGTTGTCGGTGGCGAAGGCTGCTGGACACGCGGTGATCACAGCCCGTGTGTGTGGTTGTGACAGCGCCCCCTTGACAGGCATCGCAGCGCTGGCTCTAGCCGAAGAGGCGCACGCCTTGCTCGGCCGCTGCGCTGAACTCTTCGTTTGGCTGGAGGCTGGGGAAGAGTTGTCACCACCAGAGTGCTCTTGTCGCCCTGGCGGTGGTGTGGCGCGCCTCCTTGGCGATCTCGAAGCGGAGGGGATAGATCTGCCCACCTCGTTTATGGCGCTGCATGATGAGGCGGCTCTCGTGGCTGTGCTTCATTGGGCTGGGTTGACCGAGCCTGGTCAGATCTCGGCGGCCCTCGTTACATCGCGTCTCCCTAACCTCCTGGCCGAGGCCGAGAGCCACGTGCCCCGTGACTTTCTTGCCTACCCCATGAACCTTCCGCGCTTCGAATACGAGCCACGAAAATGAGTGAAAGGATGCAGGGAGCGACTGTGCCAACCCAAGTGGCGGCTGCGGGTACGAAGGAGCATCTCTTCATGGGCCGCCGTGTCTTTGCAGAGTTGACCGGCGAGACGTCCATGACGTCGCTGCTCTTTTTGGGCATCACCGGTCGTCTCCCTGAGGAGGATGAAGTGGGAGTGTTGGACGCCATCGCCAGCACTTGGACGGTGGCGGACCCACGGGTTTGGCCGCTCAAAGTGGCGCGCCTGCTCGCGTCCCATGGCAACGCTCTCTCTGGGCTAGGGGGAGGTTTTCTGGCCCTGAGTTGCCGCTTCATCGGGCCCTGGCGCAACCTCCCCGCGACGTCACGGCTCTTGGTGGAGGTGAACGAGGCGACCGCCCATGGTGAGGATTTCAACGAGGCCGTGCACGCTCTGCTGGCGGCGCGCAGATACCTGCCGGGTTTTGGCGTGCCCTTTCGCGCCGAAGATGAGCGCCTGGCCCCGCTGCGCCGTTGCCTCGAGCGCACGGGTAGGCAGGCCCATCACTATTTTTCTCTCTCCGAGCGCTTGGCGTCCTGGGTGATGGAGCGCAGGCAGCTCGGGCCCAACGCGGCGTTATCCGTGGCCGCTGCGCTGCTCGATGTGGGCGTGGGCGCTGCGTCGCAGGGTGCCATGGGGGCAGCGCTGATGGTGCACATGTTCTTTGCCAACGCGTGTGAGGGCGCTGAGCAGCGAGCAGAGGTGCTTAAGCGGTTGCCCAAGGAGACGGTTCGATACATAGGAAAGGCGCCGCGGCTTAGCCCGCGGGCGCAAAGCACCTAAAACGCAAGCTACGCACCACCTACAAGGGCCCGCTGCCGCAACCAGGCGTCCACGAGCACCAAGGCAACCATGGCCTCTACCACGGGGACGGCTCGGGGGGCGATGCACGGGTCGTGGCGGCCCTTGATCTCCAAAGTGGTGGCCTTGCCCTCACGGTCGACGCTTTGTTGCGGTTGGCTGATGCTGGAGGTGGGCTTGACGGCGACGCGAGCGACGATGGCCTCGCCGTTGGAGATGCCCCCGAGGATGCCTCCTGCGCTTGTGGCGTCCGCGTTGTTTTCGCTGCCGCGGCGGCGTGCGCTGGCGAAGCCTCCTCCGAGCTCGAAGCCTTTGACGGCGCCGATGCTGAGCAAGGCCCCCGCCAGCTGAGCGTCGAGTTTATCAAAGACCGGGTCGCCCCAGCCCGCGGGTACGCCGCTGGCGCGCACCTCGATGATCCCTCCTAGGGAGTCGCCATCGGCGCGTGCGGCTGCTACGGCCTCGACCATTTTCGTGGCGGCGAGGGCGTCAGCGCAACGCACGATGTTGTCTTCGATGGCTGCCTCGTCGAAGGTGTCAGCGCACACGCCGCCGATCTCCGCCACGTGCGCCAAGACCTTTGCCCCCAGGGGGGCGAGCAATTGCTTGGCGACGGCGCCCGCGGCCACTCGGGTGGCGGTCTCTCGGCCGGACGCGCGTCCACCACCACGATGGTCGCGGATGCCAAATTTTGCTTGCCAAGTAGCATCGGCGTGACCCGGCCGAACGATCTCGCGCAGATGATCGTAGGCCCCAGGTCGTGCGTCGCTGTTGGTGATGAGCATGGCGAGGGGGGCGCCAGTGGTTTGGCCCTCGAAGAGGCCGGAGAGCACCTGCACCACGTCGGCTTCTTTGCGGGGCGTGCTCACGGCGTTCTGGCCGGGGCGTCTGCGGTCCAGCTCGTGTTGAACCTCCTTCACATCGAGGGCAACACCCGAGGGCACGCCGTCGATGACGACGCCGATGGCAGGCCCGTGGGACTCGCCGAAGGTGGTGACTCTAAAGAGTGTGCCAAAGGTGTTGGAGGGCATGGGCAACCTCATCCACCGAGCGGGTGGCGTCGATCTCGAGGGACGCACAGCGCTGGTACTGGGCGTGGCGCTCTTCGAGGATGCGATGGATCTCTTTTTCTGGTGCCTCGCCGCTGAGAGAGGGCCGTCCGCTGCCTGCGATGCGCGAGGCGAGCAGATCCGCGTCAGCGCGCAGCCAAACCACCGCTGGGTGCGTTTCGAGGCGACGG
>JAFCZD010000758.1 GCA_019314525.1 Deltaproteobacteria bacterium | reverse complement strand
CCCTTGAAGTGGTGGAGCGGAAAGGCCATGGCGGTAGAGCAGTTCAGCGATGGCAGCGTCGCCTACGGTGGCTTCGTCAAGGGCCTTCAGACCTTCGGAGAGGGTGAGACCCACGAGACCACGGTAGGCATAGACACAGATAGCCGCACCGCCGCGGTGGTGCGCTTTTTCCCCTGAGCACCCATGAAAGCAAAGGTCACACCGCCAACGATCACACGTGCCATGTCAGCCTTCGTTGAAGGACTCTGCGAGGACGTCGCCGGCCAGGTGGAACTCTTCATCTACGACCCGCCAACGTTGGACGACCTTTTCTTCCGCTTCGCTGCCGCCTATACCTTTCGTGAACGCATCGTTGTGCACGGGCAGGCTGGATGGGGCGGCTATTACGTGGCGGCGCCTCCCCACCACGGGTTTCCCCAGGAGATAAAAGTCAGCGAGCTCGGAGCAGCAATTGTCCAAGCGCTGACGGCCCACAATCCTGCTGTTCCAAACGACGCCGTCCCCTCAACGGCGATGAAACCCGTACTGCGAGCACTCGGTGCCCGATCCCAAAAGGAGCTGCAAGCGGAAGGCAAACATTGCTGGATTGAAAACAACGCCCATGGCATCGCGATAACACCAACACATAATGGGGGACATCGCGGTGACCAGAGAGGATTCACGCCTCTAGAGGATCGCGTCATCTGCTTGAGTTTGGCGGTGAGTGACGCGCTGCTGGGCCAAGCACTCCAGGACGCCTTTGAGCGCTGTACGTCGTAGGCAAACATCCAATGTTCTTTGTTTGATTTAATGAGCCATGAACGAGGGAACCATCCATGAAATACAACCTGCATTGCGCATTCGTCCTCCCTGTTCTCTTGTTGGGCATCGCCTGCAACGATGACGCGACTGTTTCGCAAGGCGACATTTCCGGCATTGACGCTGGCAGTGCGAGCGATTTGCATCAGACACAGACGGAAACAGCCCCCTCTGATGCCTCTCAGACGGAGACGAACCAAAGCCTTGATACCAATCCCATCGTGGATCTTACCCTTTGCCCACCTCAGACGATCCCCACTGCACCATCGCCTAGCGCTCCCTCTTCGCCAACATCCCTGGTGCCAAGGATAGCAACCGGTGGCCAATCCGCTGGGTATCCCGCGATATCTGATGACTCAGGGCTTGCACCCCAGACGGAGGACCCAACGACGGTATGTGGCACCAGCGGCTCCATCGAGGAGCGCATCGGAGATTGTCAGTGCCGAAACGCAGACACTGCGGCGGTCATCGACAGTACGACCCCTCAAGGATATTCGTGGAGCCTCGTCGTACGTGGCGTAGACGGCTCCGAGGTGTGGCGTGACAATCTCACCGGCTATATCTGGAGCGACAAGATCAACTGGAAATCCGACGTCACCACGGACAGGTACATAAACTGGTGTCGCGCGAGTGGATCCAACAACAAGGAAGGATCTCCTTACGCTGAGGACGATCCCAACGGCGTTTGTACCAGTGACCAGAACCAAAGCTCCGTGACCCCTGAAAGCGCATGCGCCGAAGATCCAACACATTTGAACGGTACGACCCTCAGCGCAAACGCGAAAGGTGGTCTTGGAAAACTCTCTGGCGCAACAACAGATCTCGTCTGGTGGCTGCCTTCTATGGAACAGTTCCGCAAGGCCTACAGTCATGGCGCCAAAAAAATCCTACCACGCGGATTTGGCGGACTTTGGTCAAGCACCATGGATTCCTACGATACGGTCAATGCCTGGGTTTTCGAAACCGGAAACATGGTCTCCAATCGGCGGTTGAGCAACCAGATCATCTGCATCGGTGCGCCATGACCTCTTAACCTTGGCCTGATCACCCTCCCCCCCCCACGACGATGGTATCCCCGGTGATCCCGTCCTTGTCGAGCACGATCAAGTCGTCGATGCGGTCCCGCAGGGCCTCCACGTGGCTGACCAACACCACCAAGCGCTTGGGCGCTCCAGCCACCAGCCGCTCGATGCCGTCCAACGCGAGGTCGAGGTGCGGTGGGTCTAGGCTGCCGAAACCCTCGTCGAGAAAGAAGGCGTCGAGGCGGCCACCGCTGCGCGCCACACGCTCGGCCAACGCCAGCGCGAGCGCCAGGGAGGCGAGGAAGGTCTCGCCACCGGACAACGTCTTGGCGTCGCGCCGCGCCTCGGCGTTAGACATATCCAAGATATCGAAGGAGCCATCGGGGGCAAAACGATAACGGCCCGCCGTCAGCAGCTCGAAGCGCTGACTGCCCAAATCCGACAGGGCTCGGCGCTCCTCCTCGAGCAGAAAGGCGGGGAAGTGCTTCGCGGTAAAATCATCCGCCAGCTCCCGAAAGATCGCCCCTTGGTTGCGAGCAGCCTCCATGGCCTCCGCGATGACCACAGCCTTCTCCAGCCTCCTGTCGATCTCAGCGAGTTGGTGCACGAGGCTCTGCTCCTTGACACGAACATCCGTGGCCACCTCATGGAAATCCACACCCACGGCCAGGCCAAGGCTCTCTAACGTGGCCTCTCGCGCAGCCGTGGCCGCCTGGCACTTTTCCAGCGCGTGCGTGCGCGCCTCCATTCGGCGTTGGCGGGCGCCTTCGCAGATGCTCCGAACCTCATCAGCCATGCTCTCGAGGCCACGAGAGGAGTCCACACTGGACTCAAGCCTCCCGGCGATGCCCATCAACTCCAATACCAACGTGCTCTCAGCGCCCTGGATCCGTTCCGAATCACCTCGCGCATCCGAGAGGGCCTTTTCAGCAGCTGCCCTCCCCTTTCCCGCCACCTCTAAAGCCACCCTCGCCACCCTCGAACGCTCCCGCGCCTTTGTCAGGCGGGGGCGAAAGGGCGGTGCGCCCAAGGCTGTGGTGATCTCGTGCTCCAGA
>JAFCZD010000757.1 GCA_019314525.1 Deltaproteobacteria bacterium | reverse complement strand
AGGATGACAGATTTGGGACAGCAAGGGCGAAGCTATGCCGCAGCACCGTGCCCCACGCTCACTAGGGAATTTCGAGGCTCCTCGAAAACTGCCGCGTAGCGGCTTCGTTCAACGAATGCAGCCCGACCCAGACAGGGTCATGAACACTGCCATCAAAGAGTTTTTCTGTGGATAAGACCTAGCTCCTTTTCAGCTCAGGCCCACCTCTCCGCGACTCGAAACGCACGCTTCATGCGGCGTTGCGCTGAAGCCGACAGGCCGCCATCCGTAGCGACGTCGCGCCAAGTCACGACGGCGCTTACAACCTCGTCGAGGACGTCTCTTGCGCGGGTAGGCTTCACTCGAAAGTAGGGTGCTATCTCCGTCACGAGGTCGAGGTCTTGAGCGTTATCCGACTCCGAGATGTTGAGTTTGAGACCTTCGCCGTGTGGGTCTGGGTTCATGTCGTAGGCGGGCGAGAGAGTCCAGCCGTTGGCAGTGAGCATGAATCCGTGGTTCCGGAGATGATCGTCGGTGTTCGATACGCACACCGAGAACGCGATGCGCCTCCACAGCTGTTCGAGATCGGCGGTGGTTGCGGCTCCCTGACGGATGAGTAGGTCGGCAAGCTCGAGGTAGCTGACACCTTCGGCTGCGTCGTCACCGTCGCTTCGTTCCAGCAGTGTCATGGCCGACGCGAAGTGCAGGCGACTGCGCTCGGTGCGGTCGAAGCGTCGGTTGAGGAAGGTATGGTGGGCCGACCCGAAGCGGCACACCTGAGACTCGGTCGTCACCACCCCGGCCCGGCTGGCAAGCTCGTGGGTCACAGCCTCCCAGGCCCCCACGTCGTCGGTGTCGTTTCGACTGGGGAACTTCGCGATCCATAGCCGACCACGCTCGTCCAACACACTCGCCTTGGGGCGCGCGCCGCCCAACGACCCACCCGGCGCGATGAGCATCTTGAGCCACTGGCCGTACTCGGGATCTTGGTCGGCGTCGTCGCGCTCAAGCTGCAGGCTGGCGTGCTCCAGCGCCCGAAGCGATGTCCATGGTGGCGCGGCCAACTCCTGATTGTCGTCGAGGAAGCGGCCGTCCACACGGAACCGCAAGGCTCCCATGCGATGGCCGTCATGAACACCGAGCAAGTAGTCAGATTCCAGGAGTCGTTGCTCCTCGCGCCCTTCGGCTCGCGCCATCTGCGCCTCCCTCCGGCGCATCAACACCCGTCCCCATCTGTCGGGGCACGAGTCGAGGAAAATCCCGAAGTTGACCCGCTTCGAACTAGGGTATTGCGGGCCGCTATAAAGACCTAGCGTCGGATCCAGCTTCTGGCGCTCAGAGCCCGCGAGCCAGGCCCGATCGTATTCAAAAGAGAAGATCTCCTTGCCGCGCGACGGTGTCGCGAACAGACGGCCCATGAGAGTCGGCTCGGCAAGTCCCTCCCAATCGGCACAAACCTCAATCACTCGCTGAACGCTCATGACGACGGTTTCCTCGGTGCCCGCGTGCGTGTTGGCAGCTCAGCGTCCTGGAGTTTGCGGCCGAGTTCGTCATCCTGCGCAATGAGTGCGAGATCCTCGTGAAGCCCCAGACAGTGCAGGACATTGGCGTACGCCCCGAGAGTTACTCCAGGTTCGCCCTTTTCGATGGCTCGCAAGGTCGTTCGGGACATGCCCGCCCGCTCTGCCACGAGCTGCATCGTGAAACGACGCCGCATTCGCGCCAATCGGATGTTCTCGCCGAGTTCGCGTAGGAGTCGCTGGACCGAGGGATGCTGGATAGTGGTTTTTCTAGCCATGACCGTTAATATTCTAACCGTAAAGGTGGTTTTGAGGCCAGAGTTTTGTTCTTTTTGTCAGTCAGTGTCTATGCCGGGTGTCAGCTGTTGCGTTTCGGTCCCACTGGCACCCAAGGTTGCGCGTGGGATGCCAGTAGCACCAAGGCTGGATCTGCACCAAGCCACTGGGCCAATGCGACGACGCTGGCGTCTGCTAGCCTCCGCCTGTGCCGGAGAATAACCTCGGTAACGAATGCAGCCCGGTAACGAATGCAGCCCCGTCAAATTGCGGCGCGACGTGAAGTCGGCTCGATAGCTACGGGGGCGTGGCTCGCCGTCGGACGGCTGGCGTCATGAAGGACGGGATGCGCATGCGAGACATGCACTTGACGACCAGCAAGTAGTCAAGCCATGCTCCCGGCACGTGTTTGCATCAGCATTGGAAGACTCGGTGCCTTTTCAACAGGAGATCAGCTTGCGTGTCACTGAACATCTCGACCGAGCTCAAGAGACTCTTTTCAGCTATGAGATCATCCCTCCGCGACGAGGCAAGAACGTCAAGGACATCGTCGACGTCGTGGAGCAGCTCGTACCGTTGGCACCGCCTTTCATCGACGTCACCAGCCACATGGCCGAAGCGATCTACGAGGAGCTCGACGATGGGAGTATTCGACGTCGAGTGCGCAAAAAACGGCCGGGCACTATATCGATCTGCGGCATCATCCAGAATCGCTACGGCATCGACACCGTACCTCACCTGCTCTGCACTGGCTTCACCCGTGAGGAAACTGAAGACGCCATCATTGAGCTGAATTATCTCGGCATCCGCAACTGTCTGGCGATCAGGGGCGACAAGAGCAACTACAAAAAGCGCCAGGACCCGAGCCGGACCAAAAATGCCTACGCCGTCGACCTTGTGCACCAGCTCTCGGATCTACGCAATGGCTGTTATCTGGACGAGATCGACAACAGCGAGCCGATCGACATGTGCATTGGCGTAGGCGCCTATCCCGAGAAGCATTTTGAGGCGCCCAACAAGAAGGTGGATGTGGCTCGCCTCAAGGCCAAAGTAGACGCGGGAGCAGACTACATCGTCACGCAGATGTTCTTCGACAACTCGG
>JAFCZD010000756.1 GCA_019314525.1 Deltaproteobacteria bacterium | reverse complement strand
TGGCCCTTCGCTCGCAGACAACTGGCCTCTATCTTGACGTCCTCTGGCACCACATGCGGCCGAAACCCTGCAGGCAAGGTGAACAAGACCTCCATGCTCGTTTGCTGTGGCGGGCCGAAAAAGAGCGGGTGACGACGTGTCGTCCAGGTCACCCAATTGGCGATAGAGAGCAAGCGCGGCAAACGCAACCTCAGGCCCTCGTCTTCCTTCTCGGCCACATTAGAAAAGCGTGCGGCGAGCTTCACCCGCAGTGGGCGACGCACGTCACGTTGGTTCTGCGCCTTGGCGTCGAGCAGTCGTCCGCCAGTGTAGATGCGATGCACGACGGTCTGCCCGAGCTGCCTCAGCATCTCGGCGTTCTGCAAGGGTTTGCGCAACGCGCCGGCGCGCTGCCCCTCGAGATGCCAGTCGAGAACGCCCACAGCGTCGCCCTTGGCGTCGAGCTTCAACTTCAGCAGCGCCACAGAGTTGTTGCGACGCGGCGGCTGATAGGGAACCTCCACGAAGCGGTGGCTTGCGCCGGAGAGCACCAGAGCGAGAGTGCCCTGCACATCGCCGCGCAGAGAGTTGAGACCGAGGTTCTCTGCCGTGGCGTCGAGAAAACGTGCCTCTAGCCCGCTCTGCTTGGGCAGGTAGACCACCGCGTGATTGAACTGCTGGTAGGGCACGTGCCGCGCCACCTTCCCCGCCCGACGCACGGCGATCCAGCGGCAGGCTCCGAGGGAGCAGCTTAGCAGACCCGCACACACCCATATATGGAGCTTGCTGCACCTGCCAACCCATTGCTCCGGCTGTGCCATGTCAAAAAGGCGTGTGTTTGGTCGACGGTGTTTCGGGCTGCTGGTTGTCATCGTTGAACCAGTCGCGTTCTCTTGCATCATGCTAGGGCGTCCATCGTACCCAGTGCATTGACGGGCCCACGACAATCGCGACGGCGGCGCGTAGCTTGTGCTCCTCGAATCAAACCACCAGCGAGGAGCCAAGAAGATGGGGACGAGCCGAGCAAGAGCCGGAAACAGAAAAGAGCGTGAGGGCGAAGGAGACAGTGCAGGCGCCAGCCGCCGCGTGGAGGGGCTGAGGCGACGCTTTGCAAAATTTCGTCACGAGCACGAGTCTGGAACGCGGATCCCGGATTCACTGCGCCATGCCGCCCTGGCCGCGCTACCAAGCGGGAACTCGGAGTCGGAGGTGCGACGGGCCTGCGGCGTCACATCGAACCAACTGGCGCGGTGGCGCAAGCATTGGAAGGCGAGCGCTGAGGCGCGCGAACTGGAGGTCCAGGCGCCGCGGGTATTTCCCGTCGTTGACGATCTGGCGGGCATGGGCCTAGCGCAAGCCCGCGGGCCTGTGCAGCAAGACCTGGAGCTGTGCATCGGTGGGTGACAGCGTTGGTGGTGCGCCGCGGCATGCCGGAATTGGCAGCCTCGCCACCAAGCCCGCTCTTCTTGCTTGGAGCCGTCGCCGGGCTGCTATTTGCAATTTGGGCCATCGTTGCGCCGATCCTTGAGCGAAAACAACTCAACGCGATCCGGGATGACTCCCTGGCCATCGTGCGCTTCATGCTGTGTAAATCCCGCAACTCGCTGCTGGTCATCCTTTCGGCCGCGCTGGCCGCGGCGGCATTCTTCGTCGTCGTAGGGGTGTTTGCCGACGATGGTGGGACCGGTGGTAGGGTAGCGCTCTTCGTTTTCGCGGGGATCTGCGTGCTGGCAGCTGCTGCTATGGGTCGCGGCGCTTGGCGTCTGCGCAATCCGAGCAAGGCGCCGCTGATGCACACTCTCAAACGAAACCCGACCCGTATCGTTTGGGTCTACGTCAATCAGGTGATCGTGTACGGCATCAGCAGCTTCAATATCTTCGTCTGCCGCGATGATGGCCGACGTTATGAGCTACATTTGCGCCAACTTGATCCCCAGCTAGCGCTGGCAGCACTAAAGGACCGCCTACCCAAAGCCGCCTTCGGCTTCAGTGAGGAGCTGGAGGAAGAATATCGCCGCTCCCCTGGGAGCTTTGCCAGGGCAAACGATGGCGCAGTGGCAAGATGGTCAAGCGATGGGTCGCGGCGGGAATTCTCGAGGCTCAAAAGGGTTTTCATCGCGTCAGAGGGAAGAACGGCATGCCCATTTTGATCAAGGAACTCAACAAGAACCTGGGCTTGGAAGGGGGGAGAAACAGGTCTGGGTAGCCGCAGTACCGGGCTAACGCAGTGCAAGTGCTTCTGTTATTTCACGTCAATGGTAAAGGCGTAGGCCGCCGTATCCGCCCACTAACACCCAGAGCTTTCCGTTTGGATCGACGACTGCATCGTTCACCGTACCATTGGTAGATTGGGTGATGGTTTCCTCCCGCCAAACGCCAGCAGCGCGGGTCTGTACCTTCAAGGGAGTCTTGGAAGTATTTGATGAATAGCCGATGTAGGCGTAACGAAGATCGCCCACCGGGGCCTGAGCCAGCAGACCACCCCCCGAGGAAAGAAAAGACATCTTCCAATTTCCGGGTTGGCCTTCCGCCATACTATAAAGAAGATAACCAGGGGAAGGATAGACCACGGCCCATCCTGATGTCGTCCGTTGCATGCTGACGGTAGCATAATACTGGTCGGAGGTGGCGACATTTTCGATGCTCCAGCTCCCGACAGGTGTTCGACTCGCCGAATGAAAGGCACCGTCAACGCGATAAGAGAGCAGCGGTTGACCGTTGGCGCTCCATTGAGCCGCCAGCTGATCGTGATAGTTTGAATCAGTCGTTCGATAATTGTATTGCTCCACCTTCTCGATGGACCAGCCCCGCCCAATGCGTGTGGCATATTCTATAGTTGGCGACCACCGCCAATCCGCGAGATAGGCGACGTGAACCGTATCGCTGGCATCGATGAGCAGC
>JAFCZD010000755.1 GCA_019314525.1 Deltaproteobacteria bacterium | reverse complement strand
CGTCGTGCGAGGGCCTCTGCTTTTTGCACCTTGCCCTGCTGACTGAGCACGATGGCGAGGTTGTTGAGGGTCGATAGCGTGCGTTTATGGGCGGGGCCCAGCACTTTGTGGCGAATCTCCAGGGCGCGTCGCAGCTGCGCCTCGGCGTCGTCGAGTTTGCCGAGATCGAGCGAGCAATTGCCCATGTCGTTGAGGGTGGTGGCCACGCGGGGGTGCGCCTTGCCAAGTTGACTTTCGCGTAGCGTCAAGACGTCTTTGAGCAACGCGAGGGCGTCACGGGGGTGTCCGGCGCGTTCCAGCACCAACGCCAGGTTGTTGCGCGCGATGGCGACCTCGAGGTGTTGTGCCCCATAGGCCTCTTTCAGCTGCTTCACCGACTCTTCTAGTTGTGTCTGGGCACCGCGGTAGTCACCCTTGGAAAGCAAGACTAGACCCAGGTTTCCGGCGAGCCTGCCTCGTAACCTGGCGCCACCGCCGGCCCGTTCGATCACCACCTCGGCTGAGGTCGAGAGCGAGAGGGCGGCCTCATAATGACCGGCCTCATGGCCAAGCTGGTAGATCAAAGAGAGCAGCGCGTTGGCCTCGTAATCATGAAGCTGCGCCTTGCCGGCGTCGACGATGACCTGACGCAGCAGCTCAGCCGCGCGCTCACTCTTGCCCTCGTTAGCGGCGATCATCGCTGACCAATGCGTCGCGTCGAGCAAGACGGGCAGGTATCGCAGCTCTTTGGCACCCACAAGGGCGGCGTCGATCTCTTTGCGCGCTTTGGCGATCCTCCCCAGCTTGAGGTTCACCTCTGCCTGGGCGACGAGGCCTTGCACCTCCGTGCTGCTGCGGGCGCAGGCCGAAATGGCTGGCAGCCGACTCACGAGAGGCAGGGCTAGCTGGGCCGCCTGAGCGCCCTCTTTGTGCAAAGCCGTGGTCAGAGCAGCGAAGCGTGCCAGGCGCTCGTCGAGGCAGAGTATCTGTCGATCGAGCAGCTGCATGGATTGCTCGCCCTTGATGTGGGTGGCCTCACAAGAGTGTCGCCGTTGGGCCTTCCAGCGTTGCGCGTAACTGTCGAGGCTGGAGACCACCTGCGCGCCCAGCTGCCCTGACGAAGCAAACTCTCTGCGTAACCCAGCGCGTACGTTGTTATTCCAGCTGGAGCGCAGCGCCTCACTGGGTGCATCACAGTTGACGCCTGAATGAGCGAAGAGCGCGGCGGCCAGGGCACCACTGAGCACCAAAAGAGCCGCGCCTCCCATGATCCAGCGCCCCCGCTTGCGAGGGGGCCTGCCTTCGAGGGCGTCGAGGAGCTGCCGCAGGTCCGGATATCGCGCATCTGGTTCCCCCGCAAGACCGCGCACCAGGACTTGCTCGATCCAGGTCGGGACATCGCTCTTGGCGGGAGGTGGCTCGCGCTTGCCCTTGGTGAGACGATCCACCAGCTCGAAATAGGTCTTTCCATCGAAGGGACGGACACCGTAGAGGGCTTCATAGACCGAGACACAAAACGCATATTGGTCGGCGCGCGCGTCCACACGTTGACCTGCATGCTGCTCAGGGGCCATGTAGATCGGAGTGCCCATCACCTCTCCAGTCTGCGTCAAGGCGATGGCCAACTTCGACGATTTGCTGGGTCTCCCTGTTGGGCCTTGGTCCCCGTCTTCCGTGTCTTGCGCTGTCCTTGTGAGTTGCTCGTCTTTTGTGTCTTGCGTTGTTCCTGTGAGTTGCTCGTCTTTTGTGTCCTCGTCCTGGTCTTCTGTGTCTTTAACCCGCGGCAGAGACGAGCTGCTTAGAGTGGTCTCATCGGCGAGCCCCACGAGACCAAAGTCGGTGACGAGCACGCGCCCGTCCTTGTGCACCAAGACGTTGTCAGGCTTGAAATCACGATGCACCAAGCCCATCTCATGGGCTGCGATCAACCCCTCACCCGCCTTGAGATAGGCGTCGAGCACCTCTCGCCATGGCCGCCCTGTGGCCCACGTGCGCAGGGTTCCCCCATCCACGTGCTCCATCACCACATAGACCTGACCCTGGCGCGTGCCCACCTCGTGAACAGTGATCACGTTGGGGTGAGAGAGCTGCGCCATGGCCTGGGCCTCACGCAGAAAGCGCGTTTGAGCTTTGCCCGTGGCTCGGCTGTGATGCAGCGCTTTGATGGCGACCTTGCGCTCGAGGTCGGGGTCTGTGGCGGCGTAGACCGTGCCCATGCCACCAACACCCAGCTTTTCAGATGCGACAAAGCGCCCGAAGCGCAGCCCAGTAGAACCGCCATGGGTGTCTTCGTCCGAAAAGGGCACCGTCACGCGTGCCGACTGCACCTTGTTGTCTGGCCTGTCGGCAAGGGTTGGCGCTACCGCGGCGTCTTCCGGCAAAGACGCGACAGTTGGCGCTACCGCGGCGTCTTCGGGCAAAGACGCGACAGTTGGCGCTACCGCGGTGTCTTCGGGCAAAGACGTGAGGGTTGCCGCTACGGCCTCGTCGAGGGTCTTTTGCTCTTTGGACATGTCTCACGCCATCGTAGCGACTCAACGCACCCAGAAACAACACTCCAAGGGGGATAACGCATGCATGGCGAGCAAAGATCAGTGTACCATCCGCCCAATGATCGGTTCCATATCCAGCCAAACCTACAGCTTGCTGCGGGATGTTCGCACGGTGGTCGCCTTTGGCGGGGGCACCGGTCTCGGTCGTGTACTCTCCTCCCTCTCGGCTCTCGGTGAAGATCTCTCAGGGGTGGTGACCACCACCGATGATGGCGGTTCTACAGGGCGGCTGCGCCGCGCCAGCGGGTGCATCGCCTGGGGTGACCTGCGGCATTGCTTCAATCAGATCTGCAACGAGCCCACTTTGGGGCGGCTGCTCTTTGAATATCGCTTCGCCGACAGCGGCGAGCTCTCAGGGCATAACCTTGGCAACCTGATGCTCCTCGCCCTCGACCAGATCACGGCGCGCCCGCTGGACGCGGTAGATTTGGTGCGCGACCTGCTCAACGTGGAGCCGCGGCTGATCCCCATGTCCGAGGAGTCCACCTCTCTCGAGGCCGAGGGTCCCGAGGGGCAACGCGTTAGCGGCGAGACCGCCGTAGACGCCATGAGCGGGCTACCACGACGCCTTTGGCTGGAACCCGAGGTTCACGCCACCCCAGAGGTATTAGAGGCTATCGCCAAAGCCCAGCTGATCCTCCTCGGACCAGGCAGCTTCATTACCAGCGTGCTGCCATCACTTCTGGTGCCCGGCATCCGCGACGCCGTCGCCGCCGCGACGTGTCCCCGCGTGCTGCTGGCAAACCTCACGCCCGAGGCGGGGCCTGTGCGTGGCTTGGGTCTACGCAAACAGCTGCAGTGGATGCACGAGATGCTCGGCGTTGAGGTTGTAGACGCCATTCTCTGGCCCACTTCCCGGCCGTTGCATGATCCGCCCCTCGTGCCAGTGCAGAAGGCGGATGTTGTCGACGAGACAGGGCGCCATCACCGCGTCAAGACCGTGGCCGCCCTCGCGGCGCTGCTCGACGTGCTGCGGCAACAAGTCAAGACGCACGTCACTCCTGATCACCCACCACGCCCTTGACGATCTGCTTCTTTCTTCCGCGCTGCCGCCCCTTGATCACGCTCTTTTCGTCGTAGGTGACGCGCGCCCCGCCGCCCACACGTAGCGCCGCCTTCTTGCCCTCGATGGTGCTGCGCTGCACGGTCAAGCGTGCGTTTCCCGCGAGGCGGATGG
>JAFCZD010000754.1 GCA_019314525.1 Deltaproteobacteria bacterium | reverse complement strand
CCGATCGAGGGTGTTGTCCTCGAAGACCATCTTCAGGCCCTCGATGCGCCCCACGTTTGGATAGCGCCGACCAAGGTACTCAGCCGCGCGCCCAGAGACGACGATTTGTACTTCGTGGCCTTGGGAGAGCAGGTGCTCCAAGATTACGCCGCTACGCGTGGCGTGGCCCATGCCCTCGCCGACGATGCCATAGAGTAACTTCATGGAGACACCTGTTTTGCCGGCCGATGAGGACCACTCAACTCCCGCAGTGGGAGCCGGATGCGGAAGGTGCTCCCCCGACCAGGGGTGCTCTCCACAGAGACGTGCCCCTCGAGTGAGAGCACGGCGTGCTTGATGATGGCCAGCCCGAGCCCGGTGCCACCGGCGGCGCGAGAGCGTGCTTTGTCTACCCGATAGAAGCGTTCGAAGATGCGACCCTGATGCTCTGGGGCGATACCGAGGCCTGTGTCTTCCACCTCGAGCAGCGCCTGGGCGTTATGGGCTTGAAGCCGGAGCCAGAGCAGCGCCTGGGCGTTATGGGCTTGAAGCCGGAGCCAGACCTGGCCCCCTTCGGGCGTATACTTGAGCGCGTTGGTGAGGAGATTGTCCACCACTTGTCGTAGCAACTCCTCGGTACCTTCCACCATCAGGGGTGAGTCGGGCAACACGACCTTGAACGCCAACTGCTTCCCCTTGAAGCGCGGGCTGAGCATTCGTGCTGAGTCCGCGCCGATTTGTGCCAGGTCCACGTCGCGGCGCTCAGCGCGGTGCTCGCGAGACTCAGCGCGAGAGAGGGTGAGTAGATCGCTGACCAGCGTCGACAGGCGAGTGGATTGGGCACCAATGCGTTGCAGGTAGCTCTGCTTTTTGGCGGGGTCCATCTCATCGTCATCGATGAGGGTGTCCACCATGCCCAAGACTGCCGCGAGTGGGGTTTGAAGCTCGTGGGAGACGTTGGCAACGAACTCACGCTGCAGTTGCTCGAGGCGTCGTAGTTCGGTGATGTCATGCATCACCATCACGGCCCCCGGCAGGAGCTCATCTTCGACCGGTCGCAGGGGCGCTGAGCGCAGCTCATAGACGCGGTCTGAACCTTCTACCGAGACGAAGGCTTCGCTGCGCAGGCTTCGGCCCTCGTCGAGGGTGCGACGTAGCATCCGGTCGGCTTCGATCAGCTGACTCGCGGTGCTGATGGCTTGGCCTTGTATCCGCTTGCCAGCGGTGCCAAGCATTTCGGAGCCGACGGTGTTGATGTGCATCACTCGTGCGTCACCATCGACCGCAACGACGCCTTCCACCATGCTCGCGAGGATCGCACGCAGCTGATGGTGCTGCACGGTACGTTCGGTGGTGTCGGTCACCGAGCCTGCCATACGTGTGGTCCAGCCGTTGCGGTCGCGTACGGCGAGGCCACGAGCTGTCACCCAGCGGTAGCCACCCTCTTCATGGCGGAGCCTGAATTCGAACTCGAAGTGCGGGGTCTCTCCCTTGAGGTGACGGCGGACGGCGTTGCTGATGGCCTTGCGGTCAGCCACGTGCACGCGGCTGAACCATTCACTCGCGTCGCCCATCTTTCCATCTTCGGTGGAGAGCCCAAACATCGTCTTCCAGCGTGGCGAGAGGTAGAGCTGTTTGGCCTTGAGATCCCAATCCCAAATGGCATCTGTGGCGCCGTGGGCAGCCAAGGAATAGCGTTCTTCGCTCAGGCGCAATGCCTCGGCGGTCTCAGCGCGGCCGATGGCGTAGCGGATGGCGCGTTCGAGGAGGCGAGAGTCGAACTCTCCTTTCATCATGTAGTCTGCGGCACCCGCGCGGATAGCCTGCAAATCGATGTCGTCGTCACCATAGGCGGTGAGAAGGATCATGGGCTTGCGGCAGCCGCCATCGATGGCTTGTTTGAGCAGGTCTAGCCCATTGCCATCATCCAGACGGTAGTCGAGGAGGTAGATGTCGTGGGTCCCGCGGGCCAGCTCCCTCGCGCCCTCGGCGAAGGTCGAGACCCAGTCTAGTTGGTAGGTGCCCTCCTCGATAGCGTTGAGGAGCGCCCGGGTGAAGAGGTAGTCGGCACGATTGTCTTCCACCAAGAGCACACGCACCGGGTCGTGCTGTGAGCGTTTTCGAGAGGCAGGCATAGTTGCTCAAGACGAGCGCCTAAGACGGGCGCCCAAGGACAAACACTCAAGACGGGCGCTAGTCTGGATTGTTGCTTGGGTTCGCGCTTTGGCCAGCGCTCAGGTCGGCGCCCCCAGTCGGGTTAGTGTTCGAGCCAGTAGTCGAGCCAGTGGTCGAGCCAGTGGTCGAGCCGGTGGTCGAGTCAGTGGTCGAGTCCGTGGTTGAGTCAGTGGCTGAGTCAGCGCTCGCAACAGCACCTTCCTCTTCGCGGAAGCGGTAGCCCACGCCACGGACCGTCTCAACCAGGTCACGGTATTCTGTGAGCTTCTGGCGGATCGAGCGCACGTGAACGTCGATGTTGCGATCAACCACGACTGCGTCCTCCCCGATGGCGCGGTGCACCAATTGGTCGCGTGTGAAGACGCGTCCAGGATGCGATGCCAGGAAATGCAGCAGGCGGAACTCGGTGGCTGTGAGCTTCACCTCCTCGTCATCGATAAGCACCTGATGACGCACGGCATCTACGACCAACCCACCTCGCACAAGGCGCTCGGCGCCCGCGGTGGCGCTCGGTGGCACCCGTCGTAAGACGGCTTTGACCCGCGCCACCAGCTCACGTGGCCGGAAGGGTTTGGTGATATAGTCGTCCGCGCCGAGCCCGAGCCCAAGCACAATATCGCTCTCCTCACCCTTGGCGGTGATCATCACGATAGGTATGTGTTGGGTGACGGTGTTCATCTTCAGCGAGCGGCAGACATCCAGCCCGTCCATTCCAGGGAGCATCAGGTCCAAGAGCACCATGGCTGGTGCTTCGTTCTGCACCAGCTTGAGGCCCTCTGCACCGTTCATGCTCGCCAGCACTTTAAAACCCTCCCGTTGGAGGTTGTGCTGGATCACTTCCAGGATGTCTGGTTCATCTTCGATCACGACAACCTTGGCGTGTCCCACGATCGTACCCCACTCTTTTGGGCATCCCTGAGCACATACAACATGAACCCTGAGGACGCTCTTTGTTCAATCTTAACGCGGCAGAGAGTCTCGTCAATAGAATCCCTACGTTGCGACAGCTGAAATGGGAATGCAAGCGCCAGCACAACCTCAAAGGCATTGACGTGACCATCCCACGCGACAAGCTGGTCGTGATTACGGGACTTTCTGGGTCTGGCAAGTCATCTCTGGCCTTCGACACGATCTACGCCGAGGGCCAGCGTCGCTATGTTGAGTCCCTCTCGGTCTATGCACGTCAGTTTCTCGATCGTCTGCCACGTCCCGAGGTCGATCTGATCGAAGGCCTCAGCCCAGCCATCGCCATCGAACAGAAGAGTCTGGCGAAGAACCCGCGATCCACCGTGGGCACAGTGACAGAGATCCTCGATTACCTGCGTTTGCTCTATGCCCGGGTGGGTAGCCCCCACTGTCCCGACTGCGGCCTGGTCCTCGGGCGGCAGAGCGTGCAAGAGATGGTAGAGCAGATCTTTGCCCTCCCTGAGCGCTCACGCCTCACGATCCTCGCTCCTATG
>JAFCZD010000027.1 GCA_019314525.1 Deltaproteobacteria bacterium | reverse complement strand
GCCGCAGGTAGAACGCTAAGAACATAGGCTCAGAGGCTTCCCCCTCCAAAGCCCCTGAGCACGCTTTCCGAGGCCACCTTTCGAGGTGGCCTCGGTCTTTTGTATGGGGCTTGGGTCTCGTGCCGACCCCGTGGTAGAAACGCGTGGTGAGCGACGCTCTCCCAAAAGAAGATCAAGCAGAGCAAGATCAGGCCTCAGGCCACGATCAACCATCAGCCGCGAAATTTGGCACCTTCCTTGGGGTCTTCACGCCCAGCGTGCTCACGATCTTGGGCGTGATGATGTACCTGCGCTTTGGTTGGGTTGTGGGGAACGTGGGCACGCCCATCGCGCTGGTGATCGTGTTGATGGCGAGCAGTATTACCTTTGTGACTGGTTTGAGCGCCTCTGCCATCGCTACGAATATGCACGTGGGAGTGGGTGGCGAGTATTATATGGTGTCGCGCTCTTTGGGGCCTGAACTGGGCGGGGCTATTGGCATTCCGCTCTTCCTTTGCCGCACCTTGAGTTTGACGCTCTATTCCTTTGGCCTCACCGAGTCGTTTGCCTTCCTCTGGCCTCCAAGCTGGGGCCCGCCGCCATTACAGCTGCTGACGGTGGGAGTGATCATCGTGATCACGGGGGTAGCAGGGAAGAGCGCGGCGCTGAGTTTGAAGCTGCAACTTCCCATCATGGTGGCCGTGTTCCTCAGCGTGGTAGCCCTCTTTGGCGGTGTCCTCCAGGGCGGCTTGAGCGCGCCTGAGATGGTGCCCCACTACCAGCGCTCTGCTGCGGGCGGATTCTGGTACGTCTTCGCGGTCTTTTTCCCTGCCGTCACGGGCTTCACGGCAGGAATTGGGATGAGCGGCGATCTCGCCGACCCCAAACGTTCGATTCCCCGGGGCACCATGCTGGCTGTGGTGGTGGGCACCATCAGCTATCTGTTGATCCTGGTGCTTTTGGGCAGCAGCGCGCAGTTGGGCGGAGATGATCTGGCACGCATCGATCCCAACGCACCACCGATTTGGACGAAGGTCGCGCTCTTTGGCTTTTGGCTCGTCTATCCAGGGATGTGGGGGGCGATCCTCTCGTCGGCTTTTGGCAGCGCTCTTGGGGGACCCCGTGTGCTCCAAGCCCTCGCAAATGACGGACTGGTGCCCCGCCTGCTCGCCCACACCAGCCGCACAGGGCAGCCAACTATCGCCACCTGGGTGACGGGCGTGATCGCCATCAGCGCGGTGGCTCTTGGCGATTTGAACGCTGTTGGGCGTTGGGTGACGATCTTCTTCCTGACGCTCTATGTGATCATCAATTTCTCGGCCGCCATCGAGCAGATTGTGCGCAATCCGTCCTATCGTCCCACCGTTCGGGTGCCGTGGATCGTGTCGTTGGCAGGCAGTGGTGGGGCTTTGGTGGTGATGTTCCTGATCAACCAAGCAGCCTGTGTCGCCGCGATCTCACTTGAGGTTCTGATCTACCTGATCTTGCGGAGACGTTCGCTTCAGACCGGATGGGGTGATGTCCGCGCTGGCTTCTGGACGGCTCTGGCGCGCTATTCACTCTTACGCTTGCGGCAACACAAGCCTGATGCCCGCAATTGGCGGCCACAGATCCTTCTCTTCAACGCAAACCCTGCCAGTCGCATGGGCTTGGTGCGCATGGCCAGCTGGTTCAACCAGAGCAGGGGGATCGTGACCGTCTGTCGGCTCGTGGAGGGTAACCTGGACGAGGAGGCGCCCAAGCTCCAGACGCGGTTGCAGAAGATGGACGAGGCCCTCTATCGGGAGGGGCTCGTAGCATTTACCGAGGTTGATGTGGTGCCGAACTTCGAGGCTGGCATTGTCAGCATCGCCCAGGCCAACGGCTTCGCTGGCCTGCAGTCCAATACGCTGATGTTCGGTTGGCCCAATAGCGACGAGGGTCTAGCCCGCCTCTTGCGCGTTACTCGCACCGCAGCTGCCATCGAAAAGAGCATCGTCTTGGCGCGACTCTCGGACTCTGGAGGCCCAAAGAGCCACAGTGATATCGATGTTTGGTGGCGTGGCATGCAGCATAATGGTGACCTGATGCTGCTCTTGGCGTATTTGCTGAGCCTCAATCAGAAGTGGCGGGGTGCACGCATCACTGTGCGAACGCTCATCGAGAAGGAGGAGGACCGGCAGCAGACGGAGGAGAAGCTGGCGGAGCTGATCAGAGATGTTCGCATCGAGGCCACAGCCGATGTGCTGGTGCGCGCTCCTGATCGCTCGTTGCAGGAGTCGATGCATGCGGCGAGCCGCAAGGCGGATGTGGTGTTCTTGGGATTGCCTCTGCCGGAGGAGGGTGAAGAGCAGGCCTACGCCGAACGATTAGGGACCATGGCCCAAGGCTTCCATTCCACGGTTTTTGTGCGAAATAACACGGGCTTTGCCGGAGAACTTATCTAGACACGATGTGATGTTTGTCACATGCCTAATGGATGAATGGCGACTAAGGGCTTTACCAAAAAAGCATTCTTGCTATCTTGCCGGCCGCCTCGGCTTCACCTACGAGGCAGGAGGCAAAGATGACTCAACATCTCGACCACCGGTCACTCTACCGTTTGCCCTGGAGCATGACGGACAATACCATCGCTTGGCTTGAGCCAACGGAGAAGTGCAACCTCTCCTGCCACGGCTGCTACCGTAAGAACGTCAACAAGCACAAGACACTGCAAGAGGTTGCTGCTGACCTCGATGTCTTCGCGAAGTTTCGTAACTTCGATAGTGTTTCCATCGCGGGCGGAGATCCGCTGACTCATCCGGACGTGGTAGAGATCGTCAAGATGGTGGCGGATCGTGGGTGGAAACCGACGCTCAACACCAATGGCCTCGCCCTGGACGAAGACCTCTTGCGCGCGCTCAAGAAGGCAGGCCTGAGGGCGATCACATTCCATGTGGACAGCCGCCAGGGCCGCCCGGGTTGGACGGACAAGACAGAAGTGGAGACCAACGAGCTGCGCTTGCAATATGCCGAGCTCGTGGCGAAGGTGGGCGGGATCCTCACATCCTTCAACTCTACAGTCTATGGGAGCACGTTTCACGAGATCCCAGATCTGGTGGATTGGGCGCAGCAGCACATGGACATTGTGCACACCATGGTCTTCATCACCTACCGTGAGGCCATCCTCAACGATCAGTATGACTATCTGGTCGCGGGCGAAAAAGTCGACCCCTCCAAGCTCGTTTACAGCCAGGAGGAGCGCAAAGAACGAATCGATATCGACGCTCGTGAAATAGTCGCCAAGATCCAGGAGACTCACCCTGACTTTGCGCCTTGCGCCTACCTCAATGGCACCGAGAAGCCCGACTCCTTCAAGTGGCTGTTGACCACGCGCTTTGGCAACAAAGACAAGGTCTATGGTTATCTGGGCCCCAAGGCGATGGAGCTGACGCAGGTCGTGGGTCACGCGATGAATGGCGCTTACACAGCCTACACAAACCCAAGCATGGCTCGCAGCGGTCGCTCGATTCTTTCAGGGTTGTGGATGGTCGACAAGGAGAGCCGTAAGGCTGCTCTCAACGCGCTGAAGGACCCGCGTGTGCTCTTCAATCGGATCCATATGCAAACCATCGTCGTGATCCAGCCCATCGATATTCTTCCCGATGGCCGACAGAATATGTGCGACGCTTGCCCTGACATCACGCCCCATAATGGCGAGCTCGTCTGGTCGTGCCGGCTGGAAGAGTGTCTCAACTATGGTGAGTTCATGAAGACGGCCCCGAAGAAAGAGGCCGCAGGCAAAGAAGACGGTGCGGACAAGACGGCGGCCTAAGCGCCTGAAGCGCTTCTACGACGACCTACCAAACTTCAGCAGCGCTATTGCGCCACACAAAATCGCGAAGTCGGAGCATGTCTGCTGGTAGCAGCGGCAGGAAATGTACGCCGACGCTCTTGTCGTCGCGACGAACCACCTGTCCCACCACTCGACACGTTGCGTTCTTGCCATCCTGGCGGCGCAGGGGGATCGTCATCTCGACGTCCTGGTCAAAGGGCAGGTCGGGCGCATTGCACAAACGAACACCGCGCTCGCTGATATCCGCGATTCGTGCGGTCTCGTGGTGGCTTCCCCGCCCGATTTCCAGGCGGTAGGGGAGGGGGGCGCGGGGAAAACGGCGTTTTTCGGCAAGGGTCTTCATGGGCTCACTCCTCAGTGTACACCCTCCCTAATTATCAGAGGTCACGGGCGTGGGCGACTTTTCGGCCCGTTGACTTAGCTCAAGACCAACCGAGTAGACGCCCTCCCTGATACACCGAGAAAGAGACGATATACGCGAGCCCATAGAGATAGAGCAACTGAAAGGCTGTCCAGCGCCAGCCACCCGTCTCCTGTCGCACCACGGCCACAGTAGACAGACATTGAAGCGCGATCATGAAGAAGAGCAGCAAAGAGAGCCCCATCAGCGGTGTGTACACAGGTTTCCCATCTGCCCACTGCTGGCTCTTCATCGCCTGACGTAAGGTGCGGCTCGTCTCCGTTGCGTCTCCCCCGACCCCGTAGATCAGGCCCATGGTCGAGACGAAGACCTCACGCGCGGCAAAGGCCCCCACCAAGCCCACACCGATTTTCCAGTCGAAGCCCAGGGGGGCGATGAGGGGTTCGATGGTCTGACCGATCCTCCCAGCGATGCTTTGCTCCAGTTGCTCGCTCCGTTTGGCGTTTTTTAGCTGTTGAACCTTTTGGGTCTTCCCCTCTGCTTTGGCGAGGGTGATGGCGCGGTCATAGTCGCGAGAGAAGGTGTCAGCCCGGGGAAAGGTGACGAAGACCCAGAGCAGCACTGTGGCCGCGAGGATCACGGTCCCTGCGGTGCGGAGGAAGATGCGTGTGCGGTGGTAGAGCACCGTGAAGACCGCGCGAACCGAGGGCAGGCGGTACGGTGGCAGTTCGAGCAAGAGAGGCGCAGGCTTTCCCTTCAAGACCGTCCGACCAAGGACACCGACGGCGATGAGCGTCAGGAGCGTCGAGGTGAGATAGAGGCCCAGCATCATCGCCGCGCCAAGGCTCAAGGGGCCCCAGATACGTTGGTCTGCTGGGAAGAGGGCACTGATAATCAGGGTGTAGACCGGCAAGCGCGCCGAGCAACTGATCAGCGGGAGCACCATGATCGTCAGCATGCGGTCGCGGCGTCGCTCGATGGTTCGTGCGGCCATCACCGCTGGCACCGCGCAGGCGAAGCCTGTGAGCATGGGCACAAACGCGCGTCCATGGAGACCAAGCTTCTGCATCAGGCGATCCATCATGAACGCCGCGCGCGCCATATAACCCGAAGCTTCGAGGAGCGTGACGAAGAAGAAGAGCAAGAGGATTTGGGGCAGAAAGACCACCACCGAGCCCACGCCGGCCACCAATCCATTGGCGATGAATTGGCCGAAGATACCTGAGCCGAAGGTGTCCTGGGCGGCGGCGCCTACTCTCCCGAAGGTCCACTCGATGGCGTCCACCAGCGGCGCAGACCAGTCGAAGAGGGCGATGAAGATCAGCGCCATGGCGAGGAGAAAGACCACGCTACCCCACAAGGGGTGCGTGACGACCCCATCGATGACCTGGCTTACATCTCGGTGACGTTCCTCCTTCCAACCATAACGATCCACATCCTCATCAATATGATGGTAGCGGGATTGCGTGACCTCGAGGTTCAGGTCGTGGCCCTCTGCGAGCATCTCCTTGCGCGCGCTGATCACGTGATCACGGATGATCCGTGGGATCTCCACAAAATGGTCGCGTGGCCGCAAGCTCATCAAGCACCAGAGGGCGAAGGCGCGCTGGCGCAGCTTCGGCGTCTCTGGTGGCAAGAACGACGCGATATCCGTGGCGAGGTCATCAAGGTGCTCGGTGAGGTGGGCGCTGGGGGTCCAATGCCAAACGTGTTCTGGATGTTCGCACTCTTCGCTCTTTTCGCACTCTTCGCTCTGAGAGGCGGTTGCACGCAGCACCTCTGCGAGTTGGTCCTTGAGGTCCTGCAACCCCTCTCCCGTTTGGGAGACGGTGCCCACCATGGGGATGCCAAAGTGGTTGGAGAGGCCGTCGAGGTCGACGTGGAAACCATTTTTCCGCGCCTCGTCGAGCATATTGACGACGCCAACGACGGTCTGCCCCAACTCCTGGACCTGCATCAAGAAATAGAGCCCGCGTTGCAGAGTGGCATAGCGCAGGACCACGATGACAACGTCTGGGGGTCTTCTATCGGCGAGCCCCATCAACTCGCTGATGGCGACTTGCTCATCGCGAGAGCGCGCGTTGAGCGTGTAGGTTCCCGGGACGTCCACCAACTCGAGTTCGAGGTCATCCGCCAGGTCGAGTTTGCCAACCAGGCGATCCACCGTGCTCCCTGGGTAGTTCCCCACGTGCCCACTGTGCCCCGTCAACGCGTTGAAGAGGCTGGTCTTTCCGACGTTTGGGTTTCCAACCAGCGCCACGCGCACCTGGCGAATCTCTCCAGTGGGCATGGAGGCGTTGTCGTCGGTCTCCTCAGGGCATGGTGGCAGAGGATCCACCAAGACCTGACGAGCCTCACCCTTGCGAATGGAAAACCCTGCTCCGCGAAGCTCGATCCGCATGGGATCACCAAGGGGCGCCACGCGGGTGGCTTTGACCTCCACACCAGGCACAAGGCCCAGCTCGAGGAGCCTCTGACGAAACTCCGGTTCTCCATCTACTGCCAAGACTTTCCCAATGCGCCCTAGGGGTAGGTCGCAGAGGGCTATGGGTGCGTTATCGTTGGGGAGAGAGCCAGTTTTCATGTTCTAGGTTCGCCTGAGCGGGGCACTGTACGTGGGTGGGCAGATAGGGTCAATGTGATGTCGCGTTCCAATGTAGGCCCGTCTACCAACGAGAGAGGCCGCTGTCAATCTATGTTAGAGCACACATACGTTCCCGTTTGCTGGCTGTGTTACCTTAGATGTACTGCAAACGGTGCAGCCTGGCATAAAGCCCTTGCGCGGCGATGAGCTGCGCATGGCGACCGTCCTCCACCACCCTGCCATGGTGCATCACGATGACGCGGTCCGCTTGCTCCACTGTGGAGAAGCGATGGGCGACGATGATCGCGGTGCGTTCTGCCAGCAGCGCCGCGGTTCCTTGTTGGATCAGCCGTTCCGCCTCGGGATCAACGTTAGCGGTGGCCTCGTCGAGCACCAGCACCTCGGGATCGCGAGCCAGGGCTCGGGCGAAGACCACGAGCTGTCGCTCACCCGCGCTGAGGTTCTGGCCACGCTCACCGACCTCGCGTTGGATATCAAAGCGAGCCAGAAGCCCAATACGCTTAGCGGCGTCGCGCGCCTGGTCTTCGGTCACGCACTCATCGCCAAGGATGATGTTGTCGAGGACGGTCCCAGGAAATAAGAAGACCTCTTGATTGAGCACCACAACGCGTCTGCGAAGCTCATGGCAAGGGATCAGGCGGATGTCGCGGCCACTGAGTAGAATCTGTCCACTTTGTGGCTCGTAGAGCCGCGTTAGCAGTTTGAGCAGCGAACTCTTCCCCGAACCGGTGGGTCCCACGACGGCGACAGTTTCGCCCTTGGCGATCTGCAGTGAGAGGGATTCGAAGAGCGGCGGCTTGTCAGGGTACGCGAAGAACACATCTCTTAGGGAGATCTGGGATTCGTCTGTGTGTGCCTCCTCTGCGCTTGCGTTTTCGGCTACGGGGCAGTCAGGGGCGTTGGTGTCCATCAGCTCAAAGACGCGCTCTGCGGCGGCGAAGGCCTGCTGGATGATCGCCACCTTCGCGGAGAGGTCACGCACGGGTTGAAAGAAGCGTTGCACGTATTCGACGAACGCCACGAGCAAACCAAAGGAGATGGCGCCAACAAACACGCGGATGCCGCCATACCAGAGCAGCAGGGCCATCGCTAGGCTGGCGATGAACTCCACGAGGGCGAAGAGGGTCGCGTCATGACGGATGGCTGAGCGGTAGGCGTCGCGATAGGCGCGATTGTGGAGGTCGAGCTCCCGCTCCGCGCGCGCTTCGCGTCCGAACATCTGGATCACCTTCACGCCGCTGATCTGTTCCTGGAGGGTCGCGTTAATGCTCGCCAGGTGGCGCCGGATGGCGCGGAATGCCGCCCGTAGGCGACGCTGAAAGAAGATCGCCACCAGCAGCAGCGGTGGCGCCAGCGTGAAGACGACGAGGGTGAGCTTCCAACTCAGCAGCGGGAGGATGGCGATGATTCCCACCAGCTTGAGCACATCCCCCAAGAGGGCCACCAGCCCACCTGCGAAGGCCTCGGCGATGCTCTCTGCGTCGTTTGTTAGGCGCGTTACGGTGCGCCCGATGGGGGTCGTGTCGAAATAGGATAGCCTGAGCTGAAGCAGGTGCTGGTGGGCTGCTTGGCGCAGATCGTGGAGGGCACGTTGCCCACAGATTTGCACCGCAAGAGACTGGAAGAAGATGGCCGTGTATTCAGCGATGAGCACCATGATCAAGACGGCCATCAAGGGCGCGAGGGCCTCCGCTTGGCGGGGAAGGATCGCATCGTCGATCACACGTTTGAGCAAATAGGGTGGGGCGAGCTGCAGCGCAGCACCCACGGGGAGGAGCAGCAGCGCCAAGAGGAGCGGGCGCCAATGGGGGCGCAGATAGGTCCACAAGCGCAGCGCGAGGTGCAGGTCGACCCGAGCAGACGGTTTTCGCTTATCCTTCATGGGCTCTCCTCGGGTGTCTCGAGGAGCTGCTCTTGGTAGAGGAGCGAGTAGATGCCCTCTGCTGCGATTAGCTGGTCATGGGTGCCACGTTCGGCGACGCTGCCGTTCTCCAATACAACGATCTGATCGGTGTGCCGAAGCGCAGAAATGCGGTGTGAGACCAGGAGCACGGTTCTTTCGTTCAAGACCTGCCGCAGACAGCGAAGGATCTCTCGTTCTGTTTCTGTGTCCACGGCCGAGAGGGAATCATCGAGCAAGAGCACAGGGCGCTGGCTGACCAATGCACGGGCCAGGGCGACGCGTTGCCGTTGGCCTCCCGAGAGCGTGACCCCGTGTTCGCCCACCATGGTGTCGAGGCCCGCCGGAAAGTGCGCGATATCTGTTTCGAGTCCAGCTGCCCGAACCACTTCCTCAAGGGAGGCTTCGAGAGAGGGGGGTGTCTCGTCGAGGCCGTAGAGGATATTTTCTCTGATGGTCGCAGAAAAAAGGAAGGGGTCTTGGGGCGAGTAGGCGATTTTTCGCCGCGTGGCGCTGAGAGAGAGGGTGGTGGCGTCCTCTCCGCCGACATAGAGCACACCAGGGGGAACGTCCAGTAGACGTGCTACCGCCTCGATCAAGAGCGTCTTTCCGCTCCCAACGCGCCCCACGACCCCCAGGATTTCGCCGGCTCGGACCCCAAGGTTGATGTTATTGAGGACCTTTCGTCCACCGACCTCCAGGGTGAGACCTTCAAGGCGCAGTTGGACCCCGCTCGAGCCCATGCTGGGGCCGTGAGCCGCGGGATCATCCTCAAGTTCGGCACGAGCCTCCAAGATGGATTGGAGCCGGTGCCACGCAGCGGTGCCCCGTTGCCAGACCGAAATCATCCAGCCGATGGCCATGGTCGGCCAGGCCAGCAGGGTCACGTAGAGGTTCAAGGCGACAAGATCGCCCAAGCCCAGAGACCCCTCGATGACGCGGTTCCCCCCCACCCAAAGCAGGATGACCAGGCTGGCTCCTGTCCCAGCCCCTACAAAGGGGAGCATGCCGCTACGCCACATCGCCAAGCGTAGGGCATGGCGCAGATAGCCCTGAGACTCCCGACGGAAAGCCTCGGCGCGAATGGGCTCGAGGCGATAGCTCTTTAGCTCGCGGATGCCCGCGAGGTCTTCCTGCAACGTCGAGGTCATGTGGGCGAGGGCTTCTTGTTGTTGCCGGCTGCGTTGGTAGATGCCACGCGCGAAGGCTCGAGCTCCGAGCAGCAAGATGGGGTAGGGAGTGAGGGCCAGAAGGGAGAGAGAGGGGTCGATGCTCAGCATGAGGGGGAGAGCCACCGCGTAGGCGAAGACTGTGTTGGTGGTGTAGAGCACACCCGCACCAAAGAGTGCCCGCACAGCTGCAAGATCGTTCGTGAGTCGGGACATGATTTCGCCGGTGTGAAAGCTCCGGTAGAAGGCAGCGTCGAGGCGACAGAGGTGCGCAAAGAGCATGCCACGCAAGTGGTACTCGCCCTGGCGTCCTGCGTTGAAGATCAACACTCGAGAGAAGATACGCATGGCAGCTTGGCCCAAGGCAAAGAGGGCAACGAGAGCTGGGAATATCCAAAGGGAAGTCTGCTGGTGGGCGCTCCCAGCGCGACCTGTTGTCAAGTGCCCTTCGATGACATCCACTGCGTGCTTGATCAAATAGGGGATGGTTTGTCCGAGGCTGCTCGTCACCAGCAAGCAGAGGATGCCAAGGGCCAATTGACCGCGGTAACGTGCAAGGAAGCGCAGCGGGTTGCTCTGTGGAGGGAGAGGGGAGTTTTGAGAAGAGATTTTCATGGTCGTTGGTCGCGTTTGTCAGGGTAGCAATTGCACAGAGGCTTGCGACCTTTGTGTCACCCGTGAGCGAAAGAGCGCAGAAATGATGCACTTTTCCCAGGAGGAGCGCCCGCCTCTCAGGCGGCCTTTGTGGCTTGAACCCCAGGCCAGGCTCCTGTTAGGATGCATTCCTGTAAGAGCTTAAAAAGACAGCGGGAATCGAGGTTGGTCGAACCCCGCTGAGAATCAGAGTCTCTCCTGCCTTTTCTCCGCTTGGATTAGGGGTGGTTGTGGCTATGACGCGAGGAGCCCGGCCACTCCTCGGACGGGGTTTTTGGGATGAGCACCAGCATACAGCAGCAGCTTAACGCGCTGAAGATTCGCCCCCATGACGCGCACCTCATGGCGTCGGTGGGCGAGCTGATCGCCCAGCGTTCGGGCCTTAGCGACGAAGATCGTCAGCTGCTCGAAAGGGCGCGTGAAGAGCTCCGTTCTTATGGTCGCTGGGACGCGGTGGTTCGTTTGATCGATGCCGAGCTGGTGCACATAGACGGTGACGGGCGGGCTGACCTATTGCTGCTCAAGGGGCAGGTGCTCAAGGATGAGCTTCTTGACGACGAGGGCGCGGTGAAGGCTCTGCAGCAAGCGCTCGATTTGCGGCCAGATGATGAGGAAATCGAAGACCTCGTTGAACATATTGGTATTGTGCGTGAGAACTGGCAGCGCATCGCCGAGAAGTTCATCAATGAGGCTGAGGCTGCCACAGATCGTGGGCTCGCCACGAGGATGTTCCTTTCAGCGGCCGAGGTCACCTGGCGCAACAACCCAGACTCGGAGCGCGTCGAGGAGTGCCTGAGGCGTAGCCTCGAGATCGACGCCAGGAACCAAAAAGCAAGCGCTCATCTCGAGCGCTGGCTTCTGGCCAAAGGGCGCGTGGAAGAACTCGCTGGAGCGATCCACCAGCGAGCGGAGGTGAGCACTAGACCTGCCCTCCACGCCGCCGCCATGCTTGACTTGGGCGACCTCTACCTCTGGGCGGGCGTGCTTCCCTTGCAGGACGTGAAGATTGACATGGCGCGCGCCCTTGAGTGTTACGAGGCAGCGTTCGCGGCCAACCCCCGCTCGGCGCGCGCCCAGCAGACATTGTCCGCAATCTACGAAGACACGCAGAACTTTGTCGGCTTGGCGAGCGTTTTGGCTGAGGAGGTGCGGTCCACGCTTCCAGCTGAGATTGCCGTGGAGATGCTGGTACGAGTGGGAGGGCTCTACGCTAACGAGCTCGACGAGCGACGAGCCAGACAAGGCTGAGGAGTTTTTCCGGCGTGTGCGCAAGAGCGCGCCGGAGTCGGCCGCCATGCTTGGCTTCTACCGCCGCTATTATCGGGCGAAGGAGCAGCCAGCGAAGCTCATTGGCCTCTTGGATACGGCGCAACGCCTCGCAGAAGACGAGGAATTGCGCCTTTCTCTCGCTCGTGAGATGGCGCAAGTGGCCGAAGAGGACCTCAGGAATGTCGACAAGGCCATCGACATTTGGAAGGGGATCGTGCGCCTTCCGACGGCCCGTCAGGAGGCTTTTTCGCAGCTCAAGCGTCTCTACCGCGACGCCAGCCCGCCCAAGTGGAATGCCCTGCGCGAACTGCTGAAAGAGGAGATTGAGGACCTCGAAGACAGCGCAACGGACGAAAAGATCGCTCTCTACCGACAGATTGTTCAGATCTACGGTGAACACCTCAAGTTGCCAATGATGGTGGTGAACACCTATGGCGCGATTTTGGCTCTTAAACCAGACTATGAGCCAGCCCTCGAGGCGTTGAGCGAGTGTTATGAAGAGATGGGGCGCTGGAGTGATCTCATCGCTGTTCTTCAGCGGAGGCAGCAGCACTCTAACGATCCCGCTGCTCGACAGCAGATCCTGCATAAAATTGCGGGGCTTTGGATTGACCGTTTTGGGAATCACACCAAAGCCATCGAGCCTTTGGAGCAGGTGCTGCAGAACGACGGGCGAGATGAGCGTGCGCTCACCCTGCTCAAAGATATTCACACCCGGAGGCGAAATTGGCGCCGCCTGATCGATTTGCTGAAACGGGAGGCACGGCATTGCGAGGGGGAGGCCTGGGAGGCGGCCCTCGAACAGGCCGCGTGGGTGGCCAGTGAACGGCTGAATGACGCCGCGGAGTCCATCGAGATCTGGAACGAGGTGCTGGAGAAGGAACCAGAGCACGCAGGCGCGTTTACTGCACTGAGCGAGTTGTACCGCAAGGAGGAGCGCTGGGCTGCGTTGGCCGAGATTCTTCATCGACAGCATGAGCGGGCAGAGACCGAGGATGACGCCCTTGAGTTGCTGGAGACCTTGGGTGATATCTACACCAACCGCTTACGCGGGCCACAGATCGCTGTAGAAGTTTGGCAACAAGTGTTGGTCTTGCGTCCGGATCACCCCAAGGCTGTGACCCTCTTGCGCGCGCTTTACGTGCAACAGGGCCGTTGGGAAGACCTCGAGAGCCTCTTTGGGGCGCGCGATCAATGGGGGGGGCTGGCGGAGACGCTCACAGCCGCCGCGGACCGAACGGAAGATCCACAGACCAAAGCTCGTCTCTATCAACGAGTCGGCCAGATCTTTGGTGGGGAGTTGGACAACAGCGAGCGGGCGATCAAAGCCTACGAGCGCGTGCTCGCTGTGGACGGAAAGAACGCCGAAGTGTGCCATGCGCTGGTGGACCTCTACCGGGAGACAGAACGTTGGAGCCGACTCCTCAGCGCCTACGAGACGCTGCTGGCTCAGGCAGAAGACGATCAGGGGCGGCTGCGGTTGCTCGAAGAGATTCGACAGCTCTGTGAAGAGCGTCTCAATTCAAAGCAGCTCGCTTTCCAGTGGTGCGTGAGGGCGTACGTCATCGCCCCAGAAGATGAGACCATAAACACCGAATTGCGGCGATTGGCCCAAGAGGCGGACGCCTACGACGAGCTCCTCGAGGCGTATATCCGCCGCGTGGAGGCTGTGGAGGCGGGCGACGACAAGCAGGTTCTCCTGCGTGAGATGGCCCGCATTTGCGAGGAGGAGTTGCATCGCCCCGAGGAGGCTGAACGCTTTCACGCTCTCCTTCTAGAGCTCGACGATGGAGCCACCGCACCCTTGAACGCGCTGGAACAGATCTATGTGCAGGGCCAACGCTGGGAAGAACTCATCAAAATCTACCAGCGCCAGGCGGCCATCGCCCAAGGCGCTGACGCCATTGTTGAGCGCCTCTTCAAGATGGCCTTCGTCCAGGAAGAGCGCCTCGCCGACCCAGTGGCGGCCATTCGGACCTATACGACTATCGTGGACGAGGCGCCGGGCAACCTCAAGGCGCTCCGTGCCTTGGAGCGACTCTACCACGTGCGTGGCGAGTGGCATCGACTCTGCGATGTCTTGCAGCAGCAGCTGCAGCGGGTGGAAGACGATGAGGCGAAGGTAGAAATTTACTACAGCATTGGTGAGTTGGAACAAGAAGAGTTGGGGAACAGTGAGGCGGCTATTGACGCGTTGGCTCGTGGGCTTGAGCTGGACCCCAACCATCGTCCTACAGCCCTGGCTCTTGAGGAGCAATTGGCGTCTGAAGGGGCGCAGCAGGTACGCGTGGCCCGAATCCTCGAGCCGCTTTACGAACGATCAGACGATTTTCGTCGCTTGGCCAATAGCCTGGAGGTGATGCTCGCCGCTGAGACCGACGCGGAGCAGCAGCGCATCATCCTGAAGCGGCTCTTGGTGCTCTATGAGCGACGGCTGGACTCGGAGAAGTTAGCTCTCACTATGGCGGAGCGGCTCTTTCGTATGGACCCTTCAGACCCCCAGGGGCGTCGCGACCTGGTGCGTGTCGTTGAGGCCAGTGGGCGGTATGACGAGTTGGCGGTGACCCTCGAGGCCGTCTTGGCGGAGATCGGAGATGAGCAGGCGCTAGAGTTGGATCTGCGTTGGCTCCTCACCCGCGTGCTCGACCAAGAGCTGGGTCGAGCTGATGACGCTGAAGAACACGCACGGCGCATCGTCCAGTTGGATCCGAAACATCAAGAGGCCTTTGAGCTGCTCGAGCGTGTCTTGCGTGACAAGGGGCGTTGGATCGAGCTGCGTGAGGTCCTCCACCGACGTAGAGAGCTGGTGAGTGGGCTCGACGAGGAGGTCAAGATCCTCGAACAGATCTGTGCCCTCAATGAAGATGTGATTGGTGATGAGCTGGCCACCGTTGGCATCTATGAGGAGATTCTCAAGCTCAGCCCCTACCACGCTGACGCCAACAACGCGCTCGAGCGGCTCTACCGGGAGGCCGAACTTTGGACACAACTTACGGATTTTTACCACACCCAGATCTCGTTTGTGGAGGACCCCGCGGTCATCAACGACATAAAAGTGAAGCAATCCGAGGTTCACGCCAGGGAGTTGACCCAGGTTTCTCGGGCGGTCTCCCTGCTCGAGGAAGTGGTTGCAGAGGACCCCAGTCACCCTGAAGCGGTGGACCTGCTCGAGTTGCTGGTTACGGAAGACACGGAGCGTCTGCGCCTCACCGAGATCCTCGAAGCGCTCTACGAGCGAACCGAGCGTTGGATAGATCTGGTGACCATCCTGCTGATCCGCCGAGATATTACCGAAGGACACGTTGAGCAGGTCAACTTGCTGTCGCACATTGCGCGCATATTCGAAGAGAGGCTCGAAGATCCTCAGGCTGCCTTTTTTCGCTACCGTGACGCGCTACGCCTAGATCCAGCGAACGCTGAGTTGCGGGAGGCCGTTGTGCGTCTCATGGCCGAGTTGGAGCTTTGGGAGGCCGGGGCCGAGGCCTGGGAAGCTGCCCTCGCAGCCCTAGGCGCTGAGGACCTGCACGTACGGGGCAAGCTGCTTTGGGAGTTGGCTCAGGTGCGCGATACCCACATCGGCAGCGTCGACGGGGCCATCGAGAGCTACCGGGAGTTTCTCGAACTCGACCCCAAGGATGCCAGCGAGAGGTTTGCTGCTGCAGACGCGTTGATGCGCCTCTACGAGATGAACCAAGAGTGGGCCAACCTGGTCAATGCCATGCTGATGGTTGCAGAGTGGCGTGAAGACGTGGACCAGCGACAGGGCTTGCTGGAACGGGTGGCTCAGGTGCAGGAAGGCGCGCTTGGGGATCCTAACGCAGCAGTGGAAACCTACCAGCAGCTTCTCGATGAGGGTGGCACCCAAGTGGCGTTGGACGCTCTAGAACGCCTCTTCCTCGCCGCGGAACGGTGGCGGGAATTGAGCGAAATCCTGCAGCGTCGCATTGAACTTGCGCCCTCAGCTGAAGACCGCCGTGAGTTGTGGCGTCGTGTCGCCGAGATCTATGAAGTCGAGCTGGAAGAGGGTGAGGAGACCATCGCCGCCTATCTGTCTTTGCTTGGAGAGGACCCAGATGACGAGCAGAGCCTGCGAACTCTGAGTCGCATTTATGCAGAGGCGGGACGCTACAGCGAACTCTACGAGGTGCTCCAGACGCGTCGCGAGCTGGCAGGTGACGCTCCAGATGCCCTCGAGTTGGGTTTTCAGCTCGGAGAGTTGCTTGAGAAGGAGCTCGGGGATGTCCCTGGGGCGGTGGAGAATTACCGCGAGGTGCTCGCGCAGAAGCGAGACCATGAGGGGGCACGCCAGGCGCTGGAGGCGCTCCTCGACAATGATGACTATGGAGGGATCGCCGCTGAAATCCTTGCGCCGCTCTTCGCAGAGGCAGGGCAATGGGAAGAGTGGATCCGGGTGCGGCAGCTGCAGGCGGCCCAGGGGCAGGGCAGTGAGCGAGTGGCGGCCCTGCGAGCGATCGCCGAAATCTATGAAGGGGAACTCGATGCCCCAGAGTCGGCTTTTGAGGCGACACGGGAGGCATTGATTGCAGCTGTGGTGGAGGGTGAGACGGGACAGACGTCCCAGCTGCTCGATACACTGCAGGATCTCGCAGCGGCCACCCAGGCGTGGCCCACCTTTGTCGAGACGCTGGAGCGCATCATCGGCGATGTTTGCTCAGGAGAGCTTCGAGCGCGAGTACACACCACTGCGGCCAGAATTAGTGAAGAGCAGCTTGACGATGTGCGTCGCGCAGAGCTGCATTATCGTCAGTTGCTAGACCTGGATGCCACCAGTGAGGACGCGCTGCGTGCTCTCGAGCGCATCCTCGAGTCCCGAGATGAGTGGGAGCCCCTCTATGAGATCGTGCTCTCTCGTGCCGAACTGGTGGGGGATGATGAGGTCGCGACCCTGCTGGTGAAGGCGGCAGTTCTCTGCCACGAGCACCTGCAACGCGATGAGGACGCTGTCTCGCTTTATGAGCGTGTGTTGTCCCTCGATCCGGACCGGCGTGATGTGCTTGAGGGTTTGGATCGGCTCTATGGTGATCTTGGTCGCTGGGCGGAGTTGGCAGACCTCTTGCTACGGCGGGCTGAGTTGGCGGAGGAACTCGCGGACGAGCTAGCTTTCATCGAGCGTGCAGCGAAGGTCAGAGAGGACCGACTGGAGGATCCTGCTGGCGCGTTGGAGGACTATCGGCGCTTGATCGAGCTGGAGAGCGGACATCAAGTGGCCGTGGAGGCCCTCGAACGTTATCTAGAAGATGATGCACTGTCCTCGGAGGCGGCGCGTGTCCTCGAGCCGATCTACACCGCTCGTCAGGTGTGGCCCAAGCTGATCGCTATCTACAAGGTCAGGCTTGAAGCAGCTGACGAGAGTGACGAAAGCCTGGCGCTGATGAGGCGGGTAGCGCAGCTTTACGAGGAGCAGTTGGAGGACCTGGAGGAGGCGCTCGCCTGGTATAGCAAGGTCTTCTTAGAGGAGCCCTCGGATTCCACCATCCGCGACCAGATCACCCGCCTGGCGGGCGTCCTGGACGCGTGGGAAACGCTGGCGAAAGTATACAGTACTTATCTTGACCAGGTGATGAACGAAGATGACACCAGTCGTGAGGTGGCGCTTCATCTGGGGAAAATCTGGGACGATCGGCTCTACGCTTGGGAGCCGGCGAAAGAGGCCTTCGAGAGGGTGCTCGATCATGACCCAGGTGATGAAGATGCGTTCAGGCTGCTCGAGCAGCTCTTGATGCGTCATGAGCGCTGGGACGACCTCTTGGGGGTCTACCAGCGGAGCGTGGACCAGACATTGGATGCGTCGCTGCGACGCGACCTGATGTTCAAGATCGCCCGCGTCTGGGAAGAGGCGTTGGAGGATGTGCCTCGCGCCATCGACGCCTATCAGGCGATCTTCGACGAAGAGAGTGATCTGGCCGCGGCGAGCGCGTTGGACCGCCTCTTTCGCGAAGCAGAGCGTTGGGAGGACCTCTGCGCTCACTACAACCGTCGGATGGATTTGGTGGATGACGCCGACGAGCTGCTTGAGATGAAATTCGAATTGGGACGCGTTTACGAACGTAGGCTTGGCGATTATTCCATCGCCATCGATCACTACGAAGAGGTCTTGAGCCGCGAGCCAGCCCACGCCGGCGCCATTGGAGCGCTCGAACAGTTGGTCCTGGACCGCGACCAACGCTTCCGCATCGCGGAGGTTCTAGAGCCGATTTATCAAGCCCAGGATGAGTGGGCGAAGCTGGTGGTTATCTATGACGCCCAGTTGGCGTTCATCGAAGACAAGGACCGGCGGATTTATCTCCTGCGCGAGATTGCGCGCCTGCACGAAGAACGAGGAGGAAGCCTCGAGTTGGCGTTCAGCGCGCTCTGCCAGGCTTTCGAGCAGGATCCCAACGATGGGGAGCTGTCCCGGGAGGTAGAGCGCCTCGCTGGAGAGGTTCAAGGGTGGGAGCGTCTCGTCGAGGTGCTAGACCGCTGTGTCAATGAGAGTTACGACGACGACCAGCAGGGGCGTCTGCTGACCCGGCAGGCCCAGCTACTGGAAGACAAATTAAAGAGCCGAGGCGCGGCCGTGGACGCCTGGCGGCGTGTGTTGAGCATCTTGCCAGGGGATGAGCGCGCCATGAGCGCCCTTGTGGAACTCTTGGAGATCCTCGGGCGCTACGCAGAGCTGGTGGAGACTCTACATCGCAAGGCCGATTTGGTTGCCGATCGCTTGGAGCAGCAGCGCGCTTATCAGCGAATTGCAGAGATCCATCGTGAGCAGCTCCCCAACGCAGAGGAGTCTATCGCCGCGTGGCGACGTGTCCTGGACCTTGACCCACAGAGCGGGAGAGCGTTGGACGCGCTGGATGAGCTCTATTTCGAACAGGAAAACTGGGCTGACCTGGTGTGGGTCTGCCAGCGAAAATTGGAACTCACCGACGATCCGGAGATGTGGCAGAGGTTGCAGGCTCGGGTAGCAGCGATTTACGAAGAGAAAGTCGAGGATAACTTCGAAGCCATTGGCGCTCTGAAGACCTTCCTTGAGCGATTCCCTTCCGACGGAGATGCTCTGGATTCACTCGACCGGCTCTATACCCGGGAGTCCCTTTGGGTTGAATTGCTCGACGTGGTCGAGAGCAAGACGCAGTTGGCCCAGGACGGCGACCCGCTCAACGGGCTGCGTTTCAGGAGTGGGGCGATCCTCGCGCATGAACTCGGCGAGGCGGATCGCGCGGTAGATCACTTCCAGGCGGTCGTATTAGCCGACTCCAACCACGCCGCGGCGCGGGAAGCACTCGAGGCCTTGCTCCTCGATGAGGCGACCAAGCCTCGGGTTGCTGGAATCTTGGAGCGCCTCTATGCGAGCGTCGAGGATGTTGACGCCAGGGTGCGTGTCATGGAGGTCCGGCTCGAGACGGTGGAGGCCGCAGAAGAGCGGTGGGAGGTCCTGATGGAGATGGCGCGGCTGCTCGAAGAGTCGCTCTCTGACCCCTCTCGTGCCTTCGATGTCCAATGTCGTGCTTTCTGTGAGGTTCCAGGGGACAGCAAGACGCGACAAGAGATGGATCGACTTGGGGATGAGTTGGGGCTGCAGGAGCGGCTGGTGGAGGTATATGCAGGGCAAGTCGACGAGATCTACGACTCGGCTGTTGCCAAGGACTTGCACCGCCGCATCGCCGAGTTGGCCGAGTCCAACCTCTCCGATGCAGAAATGGCAGAACGCCACCTACGGGCTGCGATGGACGTGGGTGGTGAAGACCCCGTGGTCTTGGCTGATCTTGACCGAGTCTTGATGCGCCTGAACAAGGGCGAAGATCTCCTGGAGGTCCTCGAGCGGCGGATTCAGCTGGAGAATGACCCAGCCTTGCAGGCTGAACTCTACTTCCGTACGGGGGAGATTCAGCGTGAGACCCTCAAAGATCTCGACGGCGCATTTTCTGCTTTCCGCGACGCATTACATCGGGCGCCAGGACATGAGGGCGCACGAGTTGCTTTCGAAAAGTTGCTTGGCTCTGAGATGCATCGCGTGAGCGTGCTGGACGTGCTCGAACCCCTCTATGAGGAGGGGGGAGATTTTCAGAAGGTGGTGAGCCTTTTGGAGGTTCGCCTCGATACTGTGGGCGACTTCCTTGAACGAGTGACGTTGCTCGAACGCATGGCGTCGATTCAGTTGAAGCAGCTTGATCAGCCGGAGGGAGCGCTGCAGAGCTACGCACGTGCCGTCGCTGAGGACCCGTCCAATGCAAGCTTGTTGGACGCCTTGGAGGAGGTCGCGGAGAAGCTGGGTCGTTTTGAGGACGTTGTACGCCGGATGGAAGTTGTGTTGGGAGGTGAGCAGTCGGGTGGAGATGGCCTGCGCGACTTAGGGTTGCGTGTGGCGTCTTGGTACGACCAGCGCCTTGAGCGGCTCGATGATGCTGAGCGCAGCTACCGGATGGTCCTTCAGCAAGCACCTGATTGTATGGCGGCCCTCGACGGATTGGATGGGATTTATCGCCGATCTGAGAAGCACCGCGAACTTTCGAACGTCCTCTATACTCGCGCTGATCTGGAACAGGACGCAGGCAAGAAGCGCCAACGTTTGGTGGATTTGGCGCGCCTACGCGAGGAGGTGCTAGAGGACAATAGGGCAGCGACAGACGTTTGGCGGCTTGTGTTGGAGTTGGATGAGAGTGACACCGAAGCCCTGGGCGAGCTCGTGCGATTACACAGCGTGGAGGAGGCGTGGGAGGAACTCTCGCATGTGCTCGAGCGCTTGATCGAGGTTCAGTTGGACGAAGCAGAGCGCTCATCTCTGCGGCACCGTTTGGCGATCTTGGCGCGAGTCGAACTCGATGATGAAGTGGCGGCGATCAACATCTATGGGGAAATTCTAGATTCCAACCCACGAGATCAGGAGGCGCTGACGGTCCTCGAGGAGCTGCACCGTAGGCGAGAAGATTATCGGAGCCTGGAGGAGGTGCTGCTTCGGAGGCTCGACATCATCACGGGGGAAGAGAGCCATAAGCTGCTCTTGCAGCTCGCAGAGTTGAACCAGGTGGAGTTGGGTAACTTGTCGCAGGCCACACAGTATCTGCGGCGTGTGCTGGAGGATGCGGCGCAACACGATGAAGCGTATCAGCGCCTCTCCTCTCTCTTGCGAGATGAGGCGCAGTGGTATGACTTGATCGAGCTGAAGAGGGCATGGGCCCAGGCCTTGGTGGCAGCGGGCGAAATTCGTGCTGCAACAACAGAGTTGGCTGTGGTCGCGCGTCTTTGGACCGATGAACTCGAGAACCCAGAGGCAGCAGCTGAGGTGCTCGAGGAGATTCTCCAGCAGGATGAGGCCAATGTCAGGGCGCTCGCGGAGTTGGCGCGCATTTATGAGGCCACGGCGCAGTGGGACCGATGTGCGGAGGTGTTGCGGAAAGCTGAGAGTTTGGATCCGAGACCAGAGGAGCGGGCCGAGTTGGCTTTCCGGCACGCGCGGGTGTTGAGGGAGCAAGGTGGTGACGCGCAGGAGGTCAAGGCGCTCTACTTCAAGGCTTGTGAACTCGCTCCGAACCACCACGAGGCGGGTGAGGCGTTGGGCGCCTTTCTCAAGGACGAAGAGGCATGGGGAGAGCTTGCTGTACACAACGAGGCTCGTGTGGAGCATGTAGAGGGCGCTGAACGTGTCGCGCTCTTGCAGGAGCTATCGCAAATCTATCAGGGTCATTTGGGGCGTCCCGAGGACGCCGTCCGAGCCCTTGAACTCGCCCGAGAGCTTGAGCCAGAGAGCGTCGATGTGCTCGTGCCTCTGGCCGAGGCCTATTGTCGCGCTGAACGCTTGGAGGACGCCGAGCCTCTGCTGGCGTCTCTGGTAGAGGATGCTGGGAACAGACGCAATAAGGATGTCGCCCGTTATCACCAGCTCCTAGGGTTGGTTTCGGAGCGCCGGAGAGATCTGGAACAAGCGCGTGAGCGTTACGATAAGGCCTACCGGATGGACAGCAGTGCTGGTGCGACTCTCGGAGGGTTGGGGCGAGTCTACGTCGCGCTGCAGGATTGGCAGGCTGCGCGCCGTATCTATCGTTCGATGCTCCTCCAGAATCCAAAATCCGACTGGGAAATTACGAAGGCCGAGATTTTCGGTCAGCTTGGACGAATTCACACAGCCTTAGGAGAGCTGGCGAAGGCTCGCAGCATGCTCGAACGAGGGCTCGAAATCGAGCCTGGAAATCAAGTCTTGAAAGACGCACTGGAGGCGCTGGATTGATGAGAGCTGGAGCCCGCGTGGACGCAGGAGCGTCGCACACGCTATACTTCGAGGCATGCAGGCCATGAGGCTTTTTGTGTTGGTGTTCGCCGGGGTGTTCCTTCTGAATGCTCTTGACGTCAGACCTGTGGAGGCAAAGCGCCGCCGCAGAAGGGCCTTTGGGACCTTGCATGTGAACTCCGGCACCACGGGAGCCAAGGTCTATGTCGATGGCCGGGAGATGGGGGCGATTCCCCTCGAAAAGCCACTGCGGCTCAAGGTAGGACGTCACACCCTCAAGGTGGCAAAGACCGGCTACACGCCCTATATCGATGTAATCCTGATCAAGCGTCGTAAAGCAGCGAAGGTCGACATTGACCTCTTGCCGGTGGCAGGGGTGTTGGCGGTGACAGCGAGTGTCCCTGAAGCACGAGTCTATGTGGATGGACGCTTTGTGGGGTTGGCGCCGCTGACCACCGAGGTGCAGGAGGGCAAACACTCCATCCGCGTGCAGAAGGCTGGCTACCACGATTTCATCGCAACACAGAAGGCGCTGCCTGGAGCGAAGTTGAGGCTAAAGGCGACGCTCAAGGCGATGGCTGTGGGCACAACGCCTTACCGGCCCGCGCCACCCCCACCGCCGAGGTGGTACGAAAAGTGGTATGTCTGGGCAGGCGTCGCTGGTGGCGCCATCGCCGTAGCGTTGGCCGTCGCCATCCCCGTGGCGGTCGCGAGTGGTGATCCCGTGAGTGACTTTGGGGCGGACCACTCGTTTACGATTCGTTAGTTTGCCCCACACTTCGCAAGGGTCGCCTGGGCCGCTCCTGCGACGAGCGGGGAAGGGTCCTTCACCGCCCGTTGCAAGGGGGGACGTGCGACTTTGGCGTCACAGAGATACCCCAAGGCGCGGGCGGCAGAAGCACGGATGAGCGGGCTCGGATCGAGGGCCAAGGCGTCGGCCAATAAGGGCGCCATTTTCAGGTGACGAGAGCGGCCCATGCTCTCAGCGAGGGTCGCGGTGACCTTCTCAGCGGCGCTGCTGGTGAGGGCTTCACGGCGAATATTGAGGAAGAACCTCTTGATGTGTCGCAGGTGGCGTTTGAGCAGGTCGGCGGGTACCACGTCCACGGCGAGGCGGCGGAGGGAGGTGGGTTGGCGGGGCTCGGCAGCAACCCGTAGCAGATAGATCAGCAACCACTTGGGCTGGCAGGCGACGATGTTGCGTAGGGCGAGGGCGTCAATGCCAAAGCCACGCTTTCGTACGGCCTGCCTCATGCGGGTGAGGGTGAGTTTTTCGCAGCGTCCAGAGAGGGCGATAGCCGCCTTGCGCGCCACCTGGGGCCACCGGTCGTTGAGGAGGCGCTGAGTGAGCGCGGCGGTGACCTTCCCTTGGCGATGGACTCGCAACGCCATGCTCGCCTCCTCGCGCACACGTGGATCGGCGTCAGCAAGAAGCTCCGAGGCTTTTGCTTGGCTGAGAGCCGCAGGGATGCGCCGCAGGGCGTAAAGAGCACGCCAGCGCAGGATCGGATCCTTGCTCTCGAGTTCCTTCAGAAGGAGGGTTTTTGCCCTTTTCGCGTCAAGGCGGGAGAGCGCTGAGATGAGGCGGATGTGGACTTCGAAGTCGCTGGTGGTGGGCCAGAGCGCGAGCAGCGCGTCCACCACCGTTTTTTGTGTAGCAGTGTGTGTGTGGCGGCCCAGGAGCAGCACGAGGTCTGCCCTTTGCGCGGGCTGGGTGGCCTTGGTGAGCGCGAGGAGTAGCGCTGAGGTCAGTCGAGCGCTGCCTCGGAGACCAAGAGCCTGAACCACGGCTTTCCGCTCCTGTGGTGAGCCGATCCCCACACGGTCAAGGAGCAAGCCATGGGCCTCCTTGTTGCCCAGCATGCCCAGGAGGCGAAACCCGTAGTGACGGAGGGGTGCCCGCTTGTGCAGCGTGAGGGGTTTGATGAGGGGCAGGGCGTTGGCGCCGAGGGCGAGCAGGGTCGGCGCTATGCGCTTACGGAGCCGGACGGAAAGGTGGGGGACGTGGGCGAAGATCACTCGTGCCGCTTCAGGTGAACGCAAACGCGCCAAGGTTTCGATGATCTTTTCCCGGGCTCTGGGTGCTGCATTCTTGGCGGCTGACGCTAGCGCTGGGACACCTCGTGCTCCCTGACGAATGAGGATGCGCGTGGCCACCGCGCTTCGGGTGGAGTCTTCGTGCTGGAGATCTTTCACGAGGCGCGTGAGCGCCCCGCTATCCATGGAAAGGGTTGTGATGGGTCGGAACTCTGCTAGCGCAAGGGTATGTTTTTCACGGCCAGGATAGTGCTCCTCCACCGTGATGGAGAGGCATTGGCCCGTGTAGGGTTTGGGCAAATTTGCGCGGAAGGGGCCCCGGAAGCCGTCGGCCGAGCGGGCTGGGTCTTGCGGAATACGCAAGCGATAGCGCAGTCCGCCGTCGAACTCTAGGAGGAGGGTCTTGACGCGGCCGGCAGCGCGGAAGCGTTGTTCGCTTCCTGCGTCCCCTGGGACGAGCGCTATGGCAACGAGGGGGTAGGGTGAAGGGGGGCGGCGCAGGGTGAGAAAAGCTCCGCGAGACGATGCACCAGCCAAGCTCCAGGCTGTCTCCAAGCGCCCATCCACAGCCTCCACGGCAGGCGCGAGGTTTGCCGCCTCCCGGCCGTCGCCGCGGTGGCTCGATGCTGCGCTGACGAAGAAGGTGTTGAGGGGCTCTTCGTGCAACGGTCCCTTCATTCGTGTCGCTTGGAGCTCTTTAACTTTTCCTGCGGCCCTGGGGGGGAACACGTGACGGAAGCGTTTCGCGGTGAAGTCATAACGTTGAGGAAAGAGAACATCCGTCCTGTGGCCGCAGCGTGTGACACCTGGCCGCTGCTGGTAGAGCAGGACGCCGCTGGCGTTGACCTGAAGATGCCGACTCCACTCGCCATCTACCCCCTGAGGGCCTGTGCTACCAGTAAAGAGCAGAGTCTCTCCAGCGTAGAGTAGCTCGCTCCCACGCCCCTCTGCCCCATGGATCCGGATCCACAGGAGCCTCTTCCCCTTGATGCGGGGCTTTAGGACCTCAATCCTCCGTGGGGGAGGCGGCAGCGCGATGCTGCTGAGGCGTTTTCCACCGACGTGAACTGTCGCGTCATCACGGACGGTGATGCTGCCCTGCTTCAGGATGATCTTGCTAGCCTGCGCGGTGGGTGAGCCAGCGAGGAAGGAGAGAACGAGAACAATGGAGCAGCTGCGCATCGCGTAAGAGTACGAGCAGGCGTGCCTCACAGCAAGGAGGTGTGCGGGCCGACGATAGGTGAGACTCAGTCGCCGAACTTGATGCCTTGGGCCAGGGGGAGTTCGGTGCTGTAGTTGATGGTCACCGTCTGACGGCGCATATAGGCCTTCCAGGAGTCAGAGCCCGCTTCACGGCCGCCGCCTGTCTCCTTTTCGCCACCAAAGGCGCCACCGATCTCGGCGCCGCTGGTTCCAATGTTGATGTTGGCGATGCCGCAGTCGCTGCCCTCATTGCTCAAGAAGCGCTCGGCATAGCGCAGGTTGGTGGTGAACATCGCCGACGAGAGACCTTGAGGGACGTCATTCTGGATTGCGACCAGATCGTCGATGGTGTCAGCCTCGATGGCATAGAGGATGGGCGCGAACGTCTCAGTCTGCACGATGGGCATATCAGCCTTGGCGCGCACGATGGTGGGCTCGACGTAGCAGGCGCTGGGCATGCCTTCAGCAACTTTTCCGCCACAGAGGATCTCCCCGCCCTGCTCCTTGATGGTCTCGATGGCGGTCTTGAACTCATGAACGGCGTCTTCGCCGACGAGGGGGCCCATGACAGTGGATTCCTGCAACGGGTCTCCGATGCGGACCTGCCCATAGGCCGTGACGAGCCGCTTGAGGACCTCATCGGCCACGGGCTTTTGCAGGAGCAGGCGGCGGGTGGTGGTGCAGCGTTGTCCGGCGGTCCCCACGGCGCCAAAGAGGGCCGCTCGTACGACCAGGTCGAGGTCTGCGCCCTCAGTGACGAGCAGCGCGTTGTTGCCACCAAGCTCGAGGAGAGAGCGCCCGAGTCGCGCTCCGACTTGCTCTCCGACGACTTTGCCCATGCGGGTGCTGCCTGTGGCGCTCACCAGGGGCACGCGCCCGTCGGTGGCCAGCTTGCGACCCGCGCTCCCCGTCAGGAGCTGAAAAACGGGTGGTGCGTCGTTGCGCTCGATGACACGGTTGACCATATGCTGGATGGCGACGGCGAGGAGCGGGGTTTGGTGGGAGGGCTTCCAGATCGTCGAGTCGCCACAGACGGCTGCGAGGGCAGAGTTCCAAGACCAGACAGCCACGGGGAAGTTGAATGCGCTGATCACGGCGACGGGGCCAAGGGGGTGCCACTGCTCGTACATGCGATGACCGGGGCGCTCACTGTGCATCGAGAGGCCGTAGAGTTGGCGCGAGAGACCCACAGCGAAGTCGCAGATATCGATCATCTCCTGCACTTCACCAATGCCCTCCGGAAGGATCTTCCCCATCTCGATGGTGACGAGCTTACCGAGGGCCTGGGTGTGTTTGCGCAACTCTTCGCCGATCTGGCGTACGATCTCTCCGCGGCGGGGCGCTGGCCACTTCTGCCACTGCCGAAAAGCGAGCTGAGACGCATTGATCACCTGCTCATACTCAGCCTCGCTCGCTGTGCGCACCGTGGCGAGCACGCTGCCGTCGATAGGCGAGGTGGAGACGAGCTTGGGCCCGCTGCCCTCGAGCCATTTGTCAGCGAAAACGCCAGAATTTTCATCCTGAATGCCGAGATCTGCCAGTATTTGCTTCATTGCTTGCACCCTCGTTACCGGGCTCGAAAGCCGGCCTCATGCCACATAGTGGCGGAAATGGATGCGCTCTTCTTACCACGCTGATTGGCGGAGGAAAGCCTTAGAAAGTGAAAGCGAAGGCCAACCGGCGGGGTAGCCAGGAATGGCCGATGTGCTACGTTGCGCCCTCTATGGAAGCCCTATCCACAAGCGATTTTGACTACACCCTCCCAGAAGAGCAGATCGCTCAGGGGCCACCTGCGGAACGTGATGGAGGTCGCCTGCTCTGTCTTGGTCGTGAGAGCGAACACCAACAGATTCGGGATCTCCCGCGATTCCTTCCCCCAAACTCACTGATCGTCGTCAACGATTCCAAGGTGATACCTGCGCGTCTCGCAGCCCGCCGTGCCAGCGGTGGACAGGTGGAGGTGCTCTTGCTCGAGCGAATCGGCCTGACGCGTTGGAAGGCGATGGTGCGCGCGTCGAAGCAACTGCGTGAGCAAGAGGTCCTCGAGGTGGACGGGGGAGGGGCCGTCTGCCTCTCCACTACGCTGAAGCTTGGGCGCGCGGAGGTGGAGCTTTCGGATGAGGCGCTGCCATGGCGGGTGGGGGCCATGCCACTGCCACCCTATATTCAACGCCCTGCCGACGCGGAGGACGCAAAACGCTATCAGACCGTTTATGCGCGAGAGGATGGTTCGGTTGCGGCGCCGACCGCGGGGTTGCACTTCACCGACGCCCTCCTTGGGCGCCTTCGCGCCGAAGGGCACGAGATCGTGAGCGTGACCCTGCACGTTGGACCAGGAACGTTCGTGCCTGTGCGCGTGGAAGACCCAGACGAACACCAAATGGAGCAGGAGCGCTACGAGGTATCAGAGGATACCGCGCGCGCCATAAGCGTAGCGAAGTCCAAGGGGCGGCCCGTGATCGCCGTGGGCACCACGGTCGTTCGAACCCTGGAAGCGAGCGCCGCTCTCGCTGGCGAAGGACGGACCGAACTCTTCATTCGGCCAGGGTATCGCTTTCGCATCGTCGATGGCCTGGTGACGAATTTTCATCTTCCTCGCTCGACGCTGCTGATGCTGGTTTCGGCCCTCGCAGGGCGGGAGCAGGTCCTTGCGGCCTATGCAGATGCCGTCAAGAGGGGGTATCGCTTCTACAGCTATGGAGACGCGATGCTGATGACGAAGCAGGAGAAGGCTTGATGTGTGGTGAGCGCGCCCAGCTAGAAATCGACGCTACTGAAGGCAAGGCGCGCGCCGGGCGTGTGACGTTGCCCCGAGGAAGCTACGAGACCCCGATCTTCATGCCTGTGGGTACACACGCCACTGTGAAGGCGCTCACGGTGGAGGACCTCGAGAGCATCAACGCCGAGGTGATCCTCTCCAACGCTTACCATCTTCACCTCCGCCCAGGAGAAGATCTGGTGCAAGAACTGGGGGGGCTGCAGCGCTTCATGGGCTGGCCACGACTGATCCTCACCGACTCGGGTGGTTATCAAGTCTTCAGTTTGCGGCAGCTCATGCGTATTGATGATGAGGGCGTGACCTTTCGCTCACACATCAATGGCTCAAAGCACACGTTGAGCCCAGAGCGGGCCATGGGCGTTCAGGCTGCCCTGGGGTCCGATATCGCCATGGCTTTTGACCAGTGCCCCCCGAGTGACGCTTCGAAGGCTGATGTTCAGGCGGCCATGGAGCGCACCACGCGCTGGGCCGAGCGCTGCGTTCGCCAACCGCGCCCGGATCACCAGGTGCGATTTGGTATCGTCCAAGGCGGTTTGCACCTTGATTTGAGGCGGCGTCATATTGAGGCGTTGGCGGGGATGCCTTTTGATGGCTACGCCCTCGGGGGCCTCTCGGTGGGTGACACCCCAGAACAAATGACAGAGGTGCTCGATGCCGTCGCCTCAGAGATGCCCGCTCACCGACCACGCTATTTGATGGGCGTGGGCCGTCCACAAGACCTGCTGCGAGCGATCAGCGCGGGCATTGACATGTTTGATTGTGTGATGCCAACCCGGCACGCACGAAACGGTCAGCTCTTTACGAGTCAAGGGCGGATCGTGATCTCCAATGCTCGTCATCGAGACGAGAAGGGGCCCATCGACGAGCAATGCCACTGCACGACCTGTCAACGGTACAGTCGTGCCTATTTGCGTCACCTCTATGTCGCAAAGGAGATCCTCTACAGTCGGCTGGCCACCTACCATAACGTGCATTTCTTCGTCGATCTGGTGCGGCAAGCTCGTCAAGCGATTCGGGCGGGGGAGCTGGAAACCTTTACGAGATCGTGGTTGAGCCGCTTGGACGCCGCCGACGAAGCCCGTCGCAGTCGGTGATGTCAGTTGACCGCTAGGATCAATTTTGCTAGATAATCCCGTCCTTTGGGTGGAATGTGCCCTTCGGATTGTAAGTAAACGAAATTAAAGGCGCACCGGCGCATGCTCTCGCGGAGGGTGCTTTGACTTATATGTATTGGTTCAATCTAATGGCACAGGCTCAGGGGAAGGGTGGCGGAAGCCAGGTCCCCGGCGGTTGTGGTGGCGGCCTCGCTAACCTCCTACCGATGGTCTTGATGTTCGCTGTCTTCTACTTTTTGCTGATCCGACCACAGCAGAAGAAGGCGAAGGATCATCGTGAAATGCTTGGGAACATCAAGCGTGGTGATGAGATTATCACCAATGGCGGTATGCTCGGGAAGGTTACAGGCCTGACAGACCGTTATGTGACCCTCGAGGTTGCAGAGAAGATTCGTCTCCGCGTGTTGCGCTCGCATATTTTGGGCAAGCAAGGCAGCTCAGACGAAGGAAAATAGGCGGGCCTGTTAGACGGGCCTGTAGACGAGAATGTGACGAGGCAGGTCATCCCGCACGTTCTTTGTCGCCGATTAACCTTTCAGACAAGCGGCAAAAGCCATGGAACGAAAGTGGTGGTGGAAAGCATTCGGTGTTCTCTTCCTAGTGATGGTCTCGGTAGCCTATTTGGTGCCGACCATCGTGGGTGAAGAGGCTCTGCCGAGCTGGTACACCAAATACGTCAAAGCCAAACTCAACCTCGGCCTGGATCTTCAGGGTGGAATTCATCTCGTCTTCGAGGTGGAAGTCGAGAAGGCGATCTCAGATAAGGCAGACCGCCTGGCATCTGACATCGAAGAGCGCTTGATCAAGGACAAGAAGATCAAGCCCCAGATCGACCGTGAAGGGCGAGACGACATCGTCATTCATTTTTCGCCCAAGGCCGACATCAAGAAGACCGACAAGAAGTTCATGGCTGACTTTCGTTCCAACCTCGATGAGATCGAGCGGGATGAGGCAGCAGGTGTTCTGCGTTTGAGGATGGACAAGGACTACATCAGTGAAGTCCAAGAATACGCCATCCGACAGGCTGTGGAGACCATTCGCGGCCGCGTGGATGGGTTTGGCGTCGCCGAACCCACGGTCCTCCGTAAGGGGCATGACATCGTCGTCGAGTTGCCTGGCCTGAAGAAGAAGGAATTCGACCGGGTCAAGCGGCAGATTGGGCGCACAGCCCAACTCGAATTCAAGATGGTCGATGACGAATCGAAGTTCATGGAAGAAGCAGCAAAGACGCTGCCTCCTAAGAGCCCCATCCAGGTTCGCACTGACTCCTACGATGGCAAGAAGCATGGTGTCATGAGCTACACCTACTTCCAGTCCAAGGACAAAAAGGCGTTGAAGGCCTTTATTGCTGCGTTGAAGCTGCCGAAGACACACCAGGTGCTTTTCGGTGAGGAACTCGAGAAGGACAAGAAGGGCAATCAGTTGCCTGGCAAGCTCTGGATTACCTATTTCGTCAAGCGTCGTACTGAGCTCACAGGCGAATATATCACCGACGCTGAAGTGAATTGGGACCAGCAGACAGGGCGCCCCGAAGTCAGCTTGACCTTCGACCGCACGGGAGCGGACATCTTTGCTCGTCTCTCTGGTGACAACATTGGGCGTCGCATGGCGATTGTCCTGGATAACAAGATCAACTCCGCACCTGTGTTGCAGGACCGCATTGGTGGTGGTCGCGCGCGGATTACCCTTGGTGGCTTCAAAGACCCCTTCAAGGTCCAAGAAGAAGCGCGGGATTTGGCTGCAGTGTTGCGTACTGGCGCATTGCCAGCGCCCTTGCGCAAGACCTTCGAGCGTCAAGTGGGGCCAACTCTTGGTGCTGACGCCATCGAGAAGGGTTCATTGGCCTTCGCGATCGGTCTTAGCCTGGTTGTCCTCTTCATCCTCTACTACTACCGTGGCGCAGGCCTGATCTGCGATATTGGCCTGGCGTTGAACTTCCTCTTCATCGCTGCGATCATGGCGGGTTTTCAGGCGACGCTGACGTTGCCAGGGATCGCGGGGTTGGTGCTCACCATTGGTATGGCGGTGGACGCCAATGTCATCATCTATGAGCGTATCCGTGAGGAGTTGAGCTTGGGCAAGACGCCTCGTGCGGCAGTGGATGCCGGCTATGCTCGTGCCTTTTGGACCATCTTCGATGCGCAAATCACTACGTTTGGTGCTGCCTTGGTGCTCTACCAGTATGGTTCTGGCCCGATCCGGGGCTTTGCTGTGACGCTGATGGCGGGCATCATCACCTCGATGTTCACCGGTATCGTTGTTACACGCCTGCTTTTCGACTTTGTGAACAACAAGTTCAAGCCGAAGAAGCTGAGCATCTAGGAGAAAAACGATGGCTCAGTGGATAAAAGAAAACATCAACATCGACTTCGTTGGTCGTCGTCGCCAGTACTGGACGCTCTCCATCATCCTGGTGGCGGTCAGCATCATCGTCCTTATAGGCAACGTCTTCATCCGTGGCAGTGCGCTCAACTATGGCACTGACTTTCGTGGTGGGTCCCAAGTGCAGGTGGTCTTCTCCAAGAAGGTCAACACGAAGATGGTGCGTAAGGCCCTCAAGGTTGGAGGCTTTCGTGCAGGTGAGGTGGTCGCCATGTCCGGTGGTGGCCAGAAGAACGTCTTCATGCTGCGTTTGTCTGACGTCACAGGCTTCACCGAACAAGACCAAGCTGCTGCCAAAAAGCAGTTGAACGAGGCTTTTCCTGGCAATGTGAGGAAGTTTCAGCACATGACGGGCGGCGATAAGTTCTATATCGTCTTCAAAAAAGAGTTTGGCCTCAAGACTGAGGCAGACGGTCTCGCGACCGCCAAGAAGATCACCGAAGTTCTTGAAAAAGCGGGTGTGCCAACCCAACAGGTGCAACTCTTTGGGCGCCTACAAGATGGCACCTTCGAGGTCGCTCTTGGTGGGCTCTCGGTGGAGTTGATCAAGGCCTTTGAAGCGTCTCTCGGCAAGGGTATCGTCAAAGATATCCCCCAGGCTGAGACCGTGGGCGCCAAGATGGGCAAGCAGCTGCGTGATGATGGCGCCAAAGCGGTGCTCTATGCGCTGCTCTTGATGCTCGTCTACATCGCCCTTCGCTTTGATTTCCGCTATGCACCAGGCGCTGTGGTCGCGCTGGCCCACGACGTGACTATCACCATTGGTGTCTTCGCCATCACGTGGACGGAGTTCTCACTCCCGGTGGTGGCCGCCTTGCTCACTATTGCGGGTTATTCGATCAATGACACCATCGTTGTCTTTGACCGCATTCGCGAAAACGTTGCACGTCTCCGCGACCGCAAGTTTCCATTGGTGGTCAACTCCTCGATTAACGAGACCCTCAGCCGTACCGTCTTGACCTCGATCACGACGCTCTTCACGTGCGTCGCCATCTTGGTGGTGGGTACTGGCGTGCTCAAGTCGTTCGCCTTTGCGTTGACCATCGGGGTTATCATCGGTACTTATTCGTCCGTTTTCATCGCTAGCCCCTTGGTTGTTCTCTTCAACGAGCGCTTTGATGCGGCCAAGCGCAAGGGCCGCAGCGCCCGCTAACCCCCCTGCGATGAGCCTCTCACGCTCGCAGCTTCCGTGCTGGCAGCTTCGTGCGGCTAAGCCCGCTGCTGTTGCCGACCTCCATCGAGAGCTCAAACTTCCTCTTTCCATCGCACGTTTTTTGGTCACCCGAGGCTTCGGTGACCTCTCGCAGGCAGAGCGATTTCTTCAGCCCAAGCTTGGAGATCTCAGGCCACCACAGGGCATGGCTGGGCTCGAAGTTGCCCTCGAGCGGTTGGAGCGAGGGGTCCTCGATGGGGAATTGGTGGGGGTCTTTGGGGACTATGATGTCGATGGCATCACCTCTGCTGCCCTCGTAGGTGACTATCTCACACGCTGCGGTGGGCAGGTCACGATGCGGGTGGCGCGTCGCGATGAGGGTTATGGTTTTGGCGAGGGGCAGGCGCGTGAGTTGGTGGCTCGCGGGATCTCGCTGCTGGTGGTGACAGATTGTGGCACCAGCGACCACCTCGCCATCGCCGCTGTGGTGGCCGCTGGCGTCGATGTCATCGCTTTGGATCACCACCGGGTGGGAGTCGAGACTTGGCCTGGGCTTGCGCTCGTCAACCCGCAGCGCCCCGATTGTCATTTTCCATACAAAGGGCTCTGCGCGGCAGGCGTGGCATTTTATGCCATGGCGGCCTTGCGCCGTCGGCTCGAAGCTCGAGGGCGCTCTGCCGCAGACCCACGGGAAACTCTCGATCTGGTCGCCTTGGGAACGTTGGCAGATGTGGCGCCCTTAGATCAGGAAAACCGAGTACTCGTCGCCAAGGGGCTCGAGGCGTTGGCGCAGACGAGTCGTCCAGGGTTGCGTGAACTGCTGAGGATCTGTGAACTCGAAGGGAAGATCCCCACCGCGCGGGATGTTGGTTGGCTCTTGGGCCCACGGCTCAACGCTCCAGGACGCTTGGGAGATGCAGGTGTGGCGTTGGAGTGTCTGTGGTCACGTGACGAGTCCCTGGCCGTCGCTCGAGCACGCGAGTGTGACGCGTTGAACCTCGAACGCCGAGAGATTCAAGAAGAGATCCTTGCTGAGGCAATGGCCCAAGCGAAGCAGCAGCGTGAGAGGAGCTTCATCCTCGTGTCTGGCGAAGGGTGGCACCCTGGGGTGATAGGTATCGTGGCTGGCAGAATCGCTGAACGCTTCGAGCGCCCAGCGGCTGTCGTTGCCCTCGAGGGCGAGAGGGGGCGCGCCAGCGCCCGCAGCGTCGAGGGCGTGGATCTCTTCGAAATTCTTCAACGCTGTGGCGATTTGATGGAGCGCTACGGTGGTCACGCGGCAGCGGCAGGTTTCTCGGTGCGCGCTGATGCTGTGGGGGCTCTTGGCCTGGCGTTGAACGCGGCCGCAGAGCCGCTGGTGGAGGGCCGGGAAGCGTCTGTTCTTCAGGTGGATGCGGAGCTGGAGTTGCGCGCCGGTGATTTTGACTTTTGTGGTGAACTCGAGCGCCTTGGTCCCCATGGGGAGGGCAACCCGCCGCCGCTCTTTGCCACAGGAGACGTTGAAGTTGTCTCGGCCAGGATTGTCGGGCGCAATCATCTCAAGCTGGCGTTGCGGCAGAGTGGTTGCGTGCAGCAGGCCATTGGCTTTGGGTTGGGGCAGAAGTCGCCAGCAGAGGGGGAGCGTGTGGACGTGGCGTTTACCCCGCAGATCGACGAGTATCAGGGCCAGCGGCGCGTGCAACTGAGGCCAGCGGCGCGTGCAACTGAACGTGACGGATATTGTAGGGGCGGGCCTAGGTTTGGGCCACCAGGAGAGTGAGAAGGACCGATGAGTGAAGAGCATCGCCCGCCAGAGGACGGGGAGCCAGAGCTGCCAGGAGCGGATACGCCAGGAGCGGATACGCCAGGAGCGGAGGATACGCCAGGATCCCCTGCCGCTGTGAAGACGCACGTTCCCAACGAGGGCATCGATCCCAACGAACTCGCGGGTAACGGTGAGAAAGAACCACGCATTACGCTTGACCGCTACTACAGCCGTCGGCGCCCAGCGATCCGGTCAGGGTGGACCCATATCGTCTCCCTTGTCGCGATGCTCGTGGCGCTGGTGATGATCA
>JAFCZD010000211.1 GCA_019314525.1 Deltaproteobacteria bacterium | reverse complement strand
CGGGATCCACGGGCGGCACGTTGGGCGAGCGCCCACTGCAAGACTTCGAGCTCTGGCGACTTTGCACGGGAGATCGCCTCTTTTAGCCCCCGATCGATCTCATGGTTGATGCCAGAGGCGTTGGCGGCGGCGATAGCGGCATTGGTGATCAAACGCCAGCGTGATGCTCGGCTGAGTGATCGCCGGCGCACCAGGCGGCGGTACTTTCCACTGCGCAAGGTGAGCAGCTCGAAGAGGGGCAGCGATGTCAGTCCCTCTTCGGGGGCTAGTTCTTTGTCAGGTGGCAGGGCGCGGTGGCCACGCGTGGGGCGGTTGTGAGGGCAGACCTCTTGGCAAGCATCGCAACCGAAGACCCAGCTGCCGCAGCGCGTGCGGAGCGCTTCGTCCACAGGGGCGCGTGTCTCAATGGTGAGGTACGAGATGCAGCGCCGTGCGTCGAGCTGGTAGGGCGCGGCAAAGGCGCCTGTGGGACAAGCGTCAAGACAGCGGGTACAGCGACCACAGCGCGCTACCTCCGGTGTGTCTGCTGGCAGCTCTAGGTTGGTCAGCAGCGTCCCGAGGACGACGTAGGAGCCGAGCCCTGGCACGATGAGCATCGTATTTTTGCCGATGAATCCGATGCCGGCCGCCATGGCAGCCTCGCGTTCCAGCAGGGGCGCCGTGTCCACCACCGCTCGGGTTTGCACACCTGCGTGCTGAGTCGTGATCCAGCATGCGAGCTCCTCGAGGCGCGCACGCACGATGTGGTGGTAGTCATCGCCGCGGGCGAAGCGGGCGAAGCGACCGTGGTTGGCGGGTGGTTCTTCTTCTGGGTCTCCTGGACCAAAGCAGGCGTAGCTCGCCGCCACGACGATCAACGACTGGGTTTCGGGCAGCAGGGCGCGAGGGTCTAGTCGCTCACGCCGCGTTTTTTGCATGTAGCCCATGGTTCCAGCGTGGCCACGCTCGAGCCATGTCTCTAGAGCCTGTCCACCGCGCACGAAGGGTGTCGCGGCGGTCACGCCACAGCGGGCGAAGCCAAGCTCGAGGGCTCGGCCTCGCAAGCGCTTCATGAAGCTGCTATTTATCTCATTCGATGCGTTCAACTGCGGTCCAGAAGGCCGTATACTCGGCGCTCCCTTCGTCTACCATGGCGAGGAGCCAAATACCCATGCAGGCACACCTCAAATTGCTCGATCTTCTGCGGAACGTGCCGGACGCCACGGGTGCTCCGGTGACGTCGCGTCTCTCGGCGCATCGAGGTCTCGAGCTGCCGGTGGTGGGCAGGGTGGCCGACGCTGAGCCTCTCGCTCGCTCGGAGGAGGCCTTGGCGCTGCGCCACCCAGAGTCGATCTTCCGTGGCTTGGGAGCGCTCTCCCTCGCCGTGGGGAGCCGCCGTATCTACCTCGCGCTTCGTGAGGACTACCACGCGCTGCGTGAAGTCTTTGCCCGCCTGGCAAAGGGTTTGCGTATTGAGGTCGTCTCCATCCCAGCCCGCTACCCCTTGGATGAGCCAGCCCTGCTACATCTCGTCGCAGAGCGCGTGGGCGTCGCGGTGGAGGCGATGTGCACGCCGCATGTCTACGATGCCATCGTACTCGCGGACGTTGGGCATGCTGTGGTGGGAGCGCACAACCCCATGCGCCCGATCACGGTGGCAGGTGCTGTCGCTCGACCAGGTGTCTACGAGCTGCCTGTGGGGGCTGTGTTGGAGGATGTCGTTCGCATTGCAGGAGGGAGCCTCTCGCCAGCGTGGGTCGCGCTCGATGGAGCGAAGACCCCGCACACCTTGCTTGATGGTGAGGCGAGCGTCGATCTGCACACCCGCCTGCTGATGGTGCTGCCCAGCGCTCATCCCCAGGTGGTGGCCGCTCGGATGCCCCTTGGAGAGACCCTGCGGCGTGTGGCCGCTGCCTGCACCGGTTGTGCTGTCTGCAGCCATGTCTGCCCGGTGGCGTTTTGCCGCCCCCACGAGGTGATGCGGCAGATCAAGGCGGGCTTTGGTGGTGATGCTCACTTACCCACACCACCGAGCGGCGTGGAGGTCTGCTGCGAGTGTGGTCTCTGTAGCCTGGCGTGCCCATCAGGGCTCGACCCGGCGCAGATTTGCCATGCGTTGATCTCCCGGGTGCATGAAGAGGGTGTGGCCAAGGTTCGACCAGCCGCTGATTCGGACGGAGGTTGGCCCATGGCGGCCATCGAGCCGCGCTTTGGACGCGCTCCTCTCGATGCGCGCTTGCGTCCTGGCCGCGTGGAGCGGCTTGCGGTCCCATTGCAGGGCGCCAAGGGGCAGCACCGTGAGGCTCTCATGGCGGCTGGGGACGATTTCAGCCGGGGAGCCCTGCTGGCGCGAGGGAGCGCAGGGATGGTGGACTTTCACGCGCCTTTGGCTGGGCGCGTGGAGGCTGTGGACCCGGATCTTGGGTTGGTCTTACGCTGTCGTTAGTGTGAGCGATCTACGGTGTCGATCTGCGAGAGCAGGGGAACGCGTGTCTCCTCGCCCACCGCGACCTGCTTGGCGCGCTCGAGCATCTCCTCGAGTCCGGCGGTGGTCAAGCGACCTTTGAGGTCAGCCATAGGGACCCACTCCACGGCGGCAGCGTCATCATTCGCTTGAAGCTCTCCACCCATCACCTCGGCCAGAAAATCGATGATCAAATAGTGGTAGGCGACGTCCGTGTCCTGTTGAATTACCCGTTCGATGATCTTGACGGGTTGGGCGTGGACTTTCACCCTCAGCCCCGTCTCTTCCTCGACCTCCCGGGCGCAGGCCACCGCGAGCATTTCACCACGCTCCACCATGCCGCCTGGCACGCTCCAGTGCCCCTCGGCGGGCGCGTGTCCGCGGCGAATCAAGAGTACTTGTGTTGTGGTGGCGTTGAAGATCACGGCACCTACGCCCACGAGGGGGCGGGGAGGTTTTTCCACAGCTGCGTCCTCTGGATTCAAGGGGTTCATTGGCGTCTGCAGCATAGCTCCCCCATACTGGAGGTGCCATGGCATCGATTTATCAGAAGCTTGCATCTCTGCTCGGAAAGCGGGCCCTCGGCGAGCCCGACGCCATGGAACCCTATGGCCGGGACGAGTCGGACCTCAAGTTCTTTCCACCCGAGGCGGTGGCTCTCGTGCAGAGCGGCGAGGAGATCCGCGAGGTGCTGCATCTCGCGGATCTCGACGGCATCTTCGTCACCCCTCGTGGCCTCGGGAGCGGGAAGACAGGAGGTGCGCTGCCCGTGAAGGGGGGCATTGTGCTCTCCACCGAGCGCATGCGGGGCATTCATCAGATCGATGCCGAAAACCTCCTGGCTGTGGTCGAGCCTGGCGTCGTCACCGGTGATTTGATCAGCCGCGTGGAGGAGGAGGGGCTCTTCTATCCACCCGACCCTGCGAGCCTCGACGTGTGCTCGTTGGGTGGAAACGTCGCCGAGAACGCTGGCGGCCCACGCGCCTTCAAATATGGCGTCACACGGGAGTACGTGCTGGGCCTCGAGTTGGCGCTCATGGGGGGCGAGGGGCTCTCCATTGGCCGGCGCACGGTAAAGGGCGTGACAGGGATGGACCTCGTCGCCCTGATCACCGGCTCCGAGGGGACCTTGGCGGTGATCTCCGAGATCACGCTCAAGTTGCTGCCTCGGCCACAAAGGGTCGAGACCTTCCTCGCGGTGTTTGGTGATGTGCTCTCTGCAGGGCGGGCTGTCTCCCAGATGATTCGTGACGGGCATCGGCCGCGCACCTTGGAGTTGCTGGACGAGCAGGTGGTGGAGCACCTCGCCGAGCAGGGGAAGTGGCCTTTGCCCAGCGGGACAGCAGCGCTGCTCTTGGTGGAGCTCGATGGCGAGGAGGGGCTCGAAGCGCAGTTGCTGCGCGCGGCGCAGGCGTGCGAGGCCAGCGGCGCCCGGGAGATTCTGGTGGCCACCGACGAGGCACGTCGACGCACGCTTTGGGAGATGCGCCGGCAGGTGAGCACGATGTTGGGGGAGATGCATCGCTTTCGTGTGGCTGAAGACGTGGCTGTACCACGGGCCGCCATCTCAGAGATGCTCTCTCGCCTCCATGGCCTCGCTCGCGAATTTGAGGTCGGCATCGCTACCTATGGTCACGCGGGTGATGGGAACCTGCACGTCAACGTCGTCTATGACGAAGAGATCGCCGCCGCACGCGTGGAATCGCTGATCGAGGCGATCTTTCGTCACGCTCTCGACCTCGGAGGGACCCTCAGCGGCGAGCACGGCATCGGCGTCACCAAGCGTCGGTACATGCATCTAGAGCAGTCACCAGCGCTGCTGGCCTTGCAACAAAAGCTCAAGGGAGCGTTCGATCCGCGGGGGTTGCTTAACCCTGGTAAGCTCTTGCCTTGAACACTATACTCCCACCCTGCACAGCCTCATAACGGCTGATGGGTGCAAGTCTCTAATATGGTGGAAATATTAGTCATCATCGTTGTGTGTGGTGCTGCCCTTGGAGTCGGGCTGGTGATGGGTGCGTCCCGTCGTCGCCAGCAAATTGCCATGACCATCGCCGCTGCGAGCCAACAGGCCGACCGTATTCGGGAGGAGGCCGCGCGCTCAGTAGGGCTGATGAAGCGTGAGGGGCAGGCTCAGGGCGATGAGATCGCGCTGGAGGTTGCGCGGGTCGCGGGAGAAGAGCATCGCGACGTCGCCGAGCAGACTGAACGGCTCCGTGGCCGCATCACCCGTTTGCAACAGCGACTCGCCGAGAGCGGGTCGGTGTTGGATGAGCGCCAGACGGCGCTCGACGGTCGCTTCGCGGAGATACGCCGTCAGCGCGATGCCACGCGTGACGTCCGGAACGAGATGAAGGCGGTGTATGGCTCCTTCCGTGGGCTCTTGGAAGAGTCTGCCGGGACCACCGCCCAAGATGTCCATGATGCCATCGTGGATCGACTGCTTGAGCAGACCCGATCTCGTAGCGCGGACCAACTGCGCAACCTCGAGACCAGCGGCGCTATCGATTTCGACCGCGAGGCGAAGCGGGTGATGGGTATCGCTATGGGGCGCTACACGGGGCATTCCCCACGTGAGCGGGGCGGGGCTGTGATGGCGCTCGCCGCAGGTGAAGCGCGCAAGCTCCAAGATGATTTTACTGAGGTCCTTGCGTTGCTCGAGGGAGAGACAGAGGTCAATCTCGTCTTTGGTGAGGGGGATTCGTTGCGCTTGGAGACTGGCGATGGGGTCGCGCGCGAAGTCTGCCGCCGCGTGCTCAAGCGCTGCCTCGATGGCAAGAACGTGACCAACCCGAAAGAGGTGATGGCGTCGGTGGAAGCCGATGTGCAAGGGGAGGTGATGCAGCTGGGGCGCAAAGCGCTGCGTCGTTTGCGCCTCAAGAAAGCTGATGACGAGATCGTCAATCTCTTGGGCCGCCTCAACTGGCGCACGAGCTACACACAGAATCAATACCGCCACGCCATGGAGGCTGGCCAGCTCGCTGGGTTGATCGCGTCAGAGCTGAGGATCGATTTGCATACAGCGCGGCGTGTGGGGCTCTTGCACGATATCGGCAAGGCCATCAGTCACCACGTCGATGGGTCGCACGCGATCAATGGTGCAGAGATCGCCCGGCGTGTGGGTGAAGACGAGCTCATCTGCAACGCCATCGGTGCTCATCATGGCGAGGAGCCGATGAACAGCGCACACGCTTATCTCGCTGCCGCCACCGACGCCATGAGCGGTGGTCGACCTGGAGCACGCCGGGAGATCACCGAGAGCTACGGAGATCGGATCGGCGACCTGGAGCGCATCGCGTCTTCTTTCCGCGGGGTGGCTACCGTACACGCGGTGCAGGCGGGGCGAGAGTTGCGGGTGCTCGTGGATGATCACCGTGTGAACGATAACGCTCTCGAGGAGCTTTCTGCACGAATCGCGACAAAGATCTCGGATGAGATGACCTTCCCAGGGCAGATCCGCGTCACCGTGATCCGCGAGTTTCGAACCGTTTCCATCGCCAACTAGTCCTCCTCAACTGAAAGTTCCAGCCAGAAGCCAGCCTTCTGCTGGCATATTTTCGCCAGCGAAGTTGCCAAATAGGAAATAATTGCTAGCTTTAGAGCAACCTGCGGGGCTCTCCCGAGGGGTGAGAGGTTTAGCAATGGCGATTACATTATCTGAGAGTGCTCATGCCCGTTTGACCGAGCTCTTTGCCAAGCAGCCCGACGCAAGGGGGCTGCGGGTGGGCATCCGTGGTGGAGGGTGCTCTGGCTTCTCCTATGTCTTCGAGTTCGAATCCAAAGAGGCGACGGAGAAGGACAAGGTCCTGACATTTGGAGACTTCCTCCTCTATCAGCGAACTCGATTTCATCGACGAGCTCATGGGTAAGCGATTTCACTTCAATAACCCTAACGTCACAGGTTCGTGTGGGTGTGGAGAGAGCGTCGCTTTCTAGCCCAGAGGGTCGATTTCTCGCACCGTTTTTAAGTTGACCCGCGGTGGCTGGTCGATGGATGGTGCGCCCAGATGGCATCGAATTTGAGTTGGGAGGGGGCTAACGCCCCGTGTGTAGCCGTAAAGGAAGTGGGGAGTGATGCAGCAAGGTACCGTGAAGTGGTTCAACAACAGTAAGGGGTTCGGGTTCATCCTCACGGATGCAGAGGCGGAGGATGTTTTTGTCCACTACTCTGTGATTGAGGGAGATGGGTTTCGCACGTTGAAGGAGGGGGAGAAGGTCATCTTCGATGTCACCCGCGGCCCCAAAGGGTTGCATGCAGTCGCCGTCCGTCGGGCGGAGGACGCCAGCTAGAAAAACAACAATCGGTGAGATGAGCCAGGGCTGCGAGGTCCTGGAAGAGCCCTTTGGGGCCTGGGCTTGAGAGCTCAATCGAGACGATGAAAGGCCTCCCTAGCTAGGGGGGCCTTTTCTTGTTGTGTCGCCTGTCGTTTTGGCTGTTAACGCTCTCTTTGAGTGCATCCCTTGCGTTGTGCGCCGCTCCTTCTTGCGGCGCAGGCCGTCAATGATCCCAGGCAGCGCTTCCAGCCGCCAGCGAGAGTCTCGTCCCTTCCCGCCCAGAGGGCTGCGTTTGCAGCGTTCTCGTGGAATAATAATCACATGAGAATTGTGACGTATTTTCGCATGCTGACACAAGCGCACGCAGAGTGAGGTGTTCCATTCTAGATGATGCTCGCCTCTGGGTCGTAGGCCTCTGTGTGCTCTTTCTCAGCGCCCCTGCCCTCGCTGCGCCCACAGCACCCGCGTCCTCGTGGCTGGACTGCCAGACACGACCCCTGCCTCGCGCTAAGCCAGAGGCGGTGGGCTTGGTTCCCGATCTCGCTGGAGATCTGCGCACGCTGATGTCAGACGCTGTGCGTCGCAAGCTGACGCCTGGCTTGGTGCTGCTGGTGGCGCGACGGGGCAAGGTCGTGTTCCAACACGCGGCGGGTAGCGCGGCCAAAGACGCGATTTACGACCTGGCGTCCCTTTCCAAGGTGGTGGCGACGACACCACTGCTTCTGCAACTCGTGGAGCGCAAGAGACTCTCTCTCGACGATGTCCTAGGCAAGTATTTGCCAGAACTGCGCGGGACGGATAAGGCCCAGATTCAAGTGCGTGATCTGCTGCTGCATATCTCCGGACTGCATTCGGTGGTCTGGGCCGGCAAGAAGCCTAGCGTCCCCCAGCGACAGCTTGAGGACAAGGAGGTTGCTATCTTTGAGCGTATCCGTCGCTCGCGCTTGAGGGCCCCACCCAAAGTGCGCTTCAAATACAGCGATATTGGCTATGTGCTCTTGGGGAGGCTGGTGGAGCGATTGAGCGGGAAGAGCCTGCCTCGGGCCGCTCGAGATGGCCTCTTCAAGCCCCTCGGTATGTGTGACACGGGCTATGTGCCTCGGGGTGCGCGCCTGCGGAGGGTGGTCAACCCTTGGCCGCGCGCTGACAACCGCGGTGTGGTCTACGATCCCATAGCGTCGCGTATGATGGGTGTTGCTGGGCACGCTGGCCTCTATGGTAGCGCGGAGGACCTCTCTCGCTTCGGCCAGATGGTGCTCAACGGAGGGAGGCTCGATGGGCGTCGCGTGCTCTCCAAGGCGACGCTGAGGTTGATGCAGCGACGACACCATCTGCCTGGGAAAAGGCAGCGCATGCTTGGGTGGCATCCCGTGACGGGCGTGGGCCTCTCATCTCAGGCTCTAGGCCACACGGGATATACGGGTACATTCTTGACCATCGACCCCGTACACCAGCTCGTGGTGGTGCTCCTCAGCGATCGGACGCGTTTCGAGCCACCGCGCTCTTTGATGCCCTTGCGCCGCCAGGTTCATCGCTTGGTAGCGGGCTCACTGCTTTTGGCGCGCCGCCCTCGCATAGAGGTGGGCCTCGATCGTTTGGTGCGGGGAGGGTTTCGCCGCTTGAAAGGTGCTCGTGTGGCGCTGATCACCAACCGCACGGCGGTGGACCGTCGGGGACGCTGGATTGTAGACTTGCTGGCCAGGGCTCCCGCGGTGCAGCTGGTGGCGATCTTCGCCCCCGAGCATGGGCTGAAGGCCGCGCTCGATCGTCACCTCGGGGATGGCGCTCTTCGCCGCCGAGGGCAGCGCATCCCTGTATACAGCCTCTACGGGCGACGACGGCGGCCCACGGATCGCACCCTGCGGGGCGTCGACACGCTGGTCTTCGACATGCAAGCGGTGGGCGTGCGTTATTACACCTACTACGCGACCATGGGCTGGGCGATGGAGGAGGCGGCGCGGCGTAAGCTACGCTTCGTCGTGCTCGATCGACCCAACCCTCTGGGGGGCGTCTCCATGGATGGGCCGCTCTCTAGCGCTCGTCGTCGAACGTCCACCGCTTACCACCCGATCCCCGTGCGACATGGGATGACCATCGGTGAGCTGGCGCGGCTCTATAACGGCGAGCGTCACATTGGCGCTCGGCTCGAGGTCGTGAGGTTGCGCCGTTGGCGTCGTTCATGGCGGTCCCCCCGCCTAGGTTGGGCGTGGCGCAACCCTTCGCCGAATATTCGTTCATGGCGTGAGGCGCTGCTCTACGCCGCTGTGGGCCTCTTGGAGTCCACCAATCTCGCGGTGGGGCGCGGAACGGAGAGCCCCTTCAACCACTTTGGTGCGCCGTGGATTGATGGCCCCGCTCTTGCGGATGAACTCAACGCGCTGAAGCTCCCAGGGGTCTTCTTTGTTCCTGTGACCTTCACGCCCAAGTCCAGCGTTCATCGGGGAGCGCGCTGCGGCGGCGTGCGTTTATTGGTGACAGACGTGGCACGCTTTCGACCCGTTCAGGTGGCTGTGCACATGGCGCTCACCTTGCGCCTGCGTTACCGCGCTCTTTGGAAGACCAAGCACTTCTATCGCCTCTTCAATCACAAGCCCACCACAGATGCGATCCTCGCTGGGCGATCCGCCAAAGGGATCATTCGCGGCTGGCAGGCTGCGCTGCGGCGCTTTTCCCAGCGTCGCCAGCGCTATCTGCTTTATCGTTAGCCCTAGTCGGAGGAAGTAATGAACCGTTCGCGACTTACGCCGCGAAAGTCTAGCCATGACGTAAAAAGTGTTCGCCATCGTCCAAGAAAAGGGTGAGAGTCCCGGAATGATCGCCTGTAAGAACTGTGGTGCCGTCAATCGCGAGGCAGCGTCAATCTGTTGCCGTTGCCGGGGGCTACTCTCCTCGCGCCTGGCGCGCGACACGATTGTCGAAGTCAAGCCTGTGGCCGTACCTCAGGACGCTGAAGGCGCCAAACTGGCCAGTGACGATTCAAAGGCCGCCGTGTTGACGCTCTCCCGGGGGCGCGCGCTGGTGGCGAACTACCGCTTCAGCAGCCCCATCATCTCTATTGGGCGTGACGTCGATCAGGACATCGTCATCGACAACGCGAGCGTCTCGCGTGAGCATTGCCGCATCCGGCGAGAAGGTGGTCACTTCGTTATTCACGATCTGGGCACCCCTAATGGCACCACCGTCAATGGCCGCGCTGCTGTGCTGCAGAGGCTCAATACAACCGATGAAATCGCCATCGGCGAGTTTGTGCTGATTTTTCAAGCCAGCACCGAACAGCTCGCCGGCCTCGAGTACACGATCCACCCCAAGGGGCAGGCAGAAGAGCTTCGACACGCCGATACGTTGCACCTCGACCAAGGGCAGATCGACCGCATTCGACAGGGAGTGACCACGGAGCGGACCGCCCACCTGCGGGTCATTGGCAACTATGGTGGCCGGCCTGGGAAACGCTTCGCGTTGCTCGAGCAGGAGGTGATCATCGGCCGCGCCATCGACGCGGACGTACCCTTGGTGGAGTTCTTCATCAAGCCCTGGCACGCTCTTCTGACCCGTAATGGCGACCAGCGCTTCACCATCAAGCACGTCGCTGGGCTGCGACGTGTCTATGTTAACGGTAAGCGCGTCCGCGAGGCTCGGCTGAAAAATCGCGACCTGATCCGTATCGGTAAGGCTCAGTTTCAGTTCTTTGATGCGTTATAGCGCTCGTGTCGGTCATTTCAGCGCCTGAAGAAGAGCAGGTACATGAGCAGCCCGCTGGTGGTCAGCAGGGCCAGCACGAGCAGCCATAACACTGTGGCCCAGCTGCGGCGCGGGGGAGCAGGCGCCTCTTCTGCAGGAGGAGTTGGCTCCCTTGGCGATGGCGGCCTGCCATGGCTCTCCGCGCTCAACTCGACGCGTTCACTCGAACGCCGAGAGCGCCACTCGGGTAGCTCTCGTAGCGCCGCGGAGAAGGCTTCAGCGTCTATGAAGCGTTTGGTGGGTTTCTTCTGCATCGCGCGGACGATCACGCCCTCGATCTCTGGGCTGAGGCCGATCTCCGGCCTCAACGCGCGTGGGGAGGGGATAGGGCTCGAGAGATGCATCTGGAGCACGCGAAAGGGGTTCTCGGCGCGGAAGGGGCGCTCCCCTGCGAGCATCTCGAAGAGGATTACTCCCATGGCGTAGAGATCGGCGCGGCCGTCGGTGCTTTGGCCCGAAGCCTGCTCGGGGGCCATGTACCACGGAGTCCCTACGTCAGTTCCTCCCTGAACGCTCAGCTCTCCGCCGTCGAGGATTTGTGCGGTACCGAAATCCATTATCTTTACGACGTCTTGTGGTGATGTCGTTTCAACGAGCATCACGTTGGCTGGCTTGAGATCGCGATGGATGACCGCGCGTGTATGGGCGTGCTGCAGCCCTGCCAGGATCTGCTGGGAGATATCGATGGCCAGGGCGGGCGAGACAGGGCCCTTGTGGATCAGCTCGGCGAGGGTTTGGCCACCGACGTACTCGATGACCAGGTAGGGGATCTCGTTGACGACGCCATGGCCGAAGACGCTGAGGCAGTTGATGTGGTCGAGGCGTTCGAGGGCGGTCGCTTCACGCTCGAAGCGGCGGACAAAGCCTGGGAGATTGACGAAGGCGGAGCGCAAGAATTTGAGCGCGACACGCTCTCCTGTCCTGGTGTCTTCCGCCAGATAGACCCGGCTCATGCCCCCGCTGCCAACCCGGTGCCTAAGCTGGTAGTCCCCGATGACTTTACCCTCAAAAGGATCGTCAGGTCGTGGGGTCTTGAGGAGGCGCTCTCCGTTCACCATGACATTCTCAATGGTCGCCCATGGGGCTGCGTCTTCTCACAGCGGGCCCAAAAGCATTAGACCCAGAAAGCATTAGACCATGTCGCTCCCACTGAGTACGAAACCCAAGGGGAGGTCTTCCAACTCAAAATCATCGTCGTCACGGGGGGGGGCGACAAAGACTGTCTTGTTCTTCGTGTCTCTGCCCAGTCGGCCGCTGGCGATAGCTTTGGCAAAGGATATTTGTCCACGGACGCGCTTCTTCCCCTCGATAGTCTCGATAATCGTTAGCAGATCTACCCGGGGGATCAGGGTCTCGTGGTGAGGGTTCCAAGCGGCGACCAACACGATGGGGGGCTCGCCAGCCCCCTCATCGAGGGCGATGTCTTCGGTGATGACAAAGGCAGCCGGGTGGGCTAGGTCGCACCCGCTTCGCTCTTTCGCGCCCTTTTTCAACGCCGCGTCGAGTTCGCTGAGGGGCTGGCGGAGGGCGTGCAGGCGTAAGGCGAGCCGCATGCCCTCGGAGTCTTCACCAGAGCGCGCGGCCTCGAGCGCCCCGTGCATTTCGTCGATGGTTGGGCGGTAGCCCCGAGGCAGCGCATGTTTGAGCCAGGCCTTGCCCATTTTTGTTGAGGCGAAGGTTTGTCCCAGATAGGCGACCTGGATCCGGGTGAGCTGGCTGAGCATTCTGGTTACGAGGAGATGCGCCGACCGTTTGTCCGTGCTCTGTGCTCTCGTAGGCTCAATCTCAGCCCGACGCTGCAATCTCCAGGTGAGCAGCGTAAGGAAGGCCATCACGCCCCCAGCCGCCAGGACCCCCAGGGCCAAGCCGCGAGCTCGGTCCCAGAGCATGATGACGAGGAACACCCAAGCGAGGAGCGAGGCGAGCTGCAGCACTCGATTGAGGCGGCCAAACATGCCCGCAGTGTAGCATGGAGGACGACCTGAACGGCCTCTTCTTTGGTCTCCGGCCAGGTGTTGCTATCATGCGCAGCATGTTGCGCCCAGAGATTCGTCTGATAGCCATCGCGTTGCTCTTGTCCCTTGGGGCATGTGGCCATACTTCGGCAGGTGGAGGGTCTGGCGCGAAGGCGCCACTGTTGATCCAAGAAGAGCGTCTTCCTGAAGCTGTGGTGCAGCGCAACCGAAACGGACGCATACGTAAGGACATCGCCGCCTTGCGGGATCGTCTGTGCGTGGGCCACGAAGAGGACCCTGTGATCTTCTACCAGTTGGTGGTCTCCCACCATTGGCATTACTACTGGGTTTGCTCTTCCACTCGTGTCAAACGTGCAGCCACAAGGAGGGGAGTCAAGATCCTCCAGGGCTGGCTGCGCCGGATCAAGAAGCGCGCGAGGCGCGAGAGTTCGGAGTGTGAGGCTGGAAACGCCGATAAGATGTTCAGGCAGCGGCACACCAGCGGCATCGTGGTGAAGGCTTATTGCGATGGCGTGTTGATCGTGCGTTACCCAGATCGTTCAAGAATCACCGTTGCTTATAGTGGTAGAGGCGCCGGAGGCGGAGGAGCTGGGAGCCCCTCAAGGGGCGATTATCCGAGCGTTGGTCCGGTGGAGCGGGCTGGTGCGCCCATCAGGTCTGCCAATACTGCACGTTGTCCCACTTGTCCTCCACCCCAACGTTGTCCGGCTCAGAGGGCCTGTCCACCTGCGCGACCCTGCCCATCTGCCCGCGCTTGCCCTCCACAGCGGGCTTGTCCGCGCTGCCCACCACAACGGGCCTGTCCACGCTGCCCTGCGCCGAAGCCTTGCCCCAAGTGCCCAGCTCCTAACACCAAGGCGAGCTGCAAGGTCTTTGGAGAAAAGGCTTTCTGGCAGGGGGTTAAGAGCGCCTGTAAGCGGATCTGTGGCTCGATCTACAAGAAGTGCCGCTCCATCGATAAGAAGACGGCGATGTGCTACTCGCTTTCTGAGTATTGCTCAACCCTCCGTGGGGTCTGCGGCAAGCGCTGATACCGTTTTTTTGTGTTGCAACTACGCGGGGTTCTCCGATAGAACCGCTGGATAGGATCGCATTGGTCCACCCTCTTGCGTGGTTGTCTCCCGGTCTGACACCCCGGCTTGGCGCACCCCGGTTTGGCGTGCATGTCTGGGCTGGCGAGACCCAAAGGATGTACTCATGAAGGTCGAATTCCCCAAGGCTTTGTTCGAGCGTGTTCGTGCTGGCAATGTGGTGCTTTGCACAGGTGTTCGCCTGGCGGCTACCAGTGGCATGCCCACCTGGGAGGATTTGCTGGGGAAGATGGCGGCGCAGCTCAACGGCGAGCATAAGGGTCTCGATGCGCTCGTGAAGGCTGGCAAGCTGCTGACGGTCGTAGGCTATCTCAAGCGCAAGCTGGGTGAGGCGGCTGTGGACCGGGCGCTGAAAGATGCCTTTGGCGCCAGCACCGATCCTTCCATGACGCATAAGTGGCTGCACCAAATCCCGTTCCACGCGGCGTTGAGCACAGGCTATGACTGCCTCCTAGAAAACGCCTTACGCGACAAGAGCGCCCCCAAGGTCTTTGGCTACGAAGATGGCGCTGTGTTGCGTCTTCAGGAGGAGCTGAAGCATTATGTGCTGAAGGTGCATGGTGACGTGCAGCTGCCTCAGAAGGCGATCCTCTCGGTCTCTGACTTCAAGCGTGAGATTATTCCGAACGAGCCCTACCGTGCGTTCTTGGAAGATCTCTTCCGCACCCGGACGCTGCTCTTGGTGGGCTATCGCTCCTATGATCCCGACTTCGTGCTCTTCATGGATCGTCTCGTCTCCACCTTCCGCGACGCGGCCTTTGACCACTACGCGATCTTGCCCGACGCCACAGGCCCCGAGATAGACGAACTCTACGCCAACTTTCGTATGCGTGTGATCCCCTACGAGGCGGGCACCAACCCAGAGGACACCTTGGGTGACGTGCTCAAGGTGTTCAAGGAGCAGTTCCAGCAGGCTGGTGGCACAGCGGAGGCGGTGGATGATCCGGTTCAGTGGCTGCAGAGCCAGCTCTCCGCGGTGAGCGTGCGGGTTGATGTCACGGCAGGGCAGGGGCTGACCCTCACGCGCGCACGTTTGAGGCGAATCCTCGATGCTGCTGGCAACGTTGAACTCTCTGCGCTGGATGCGGCGGCGCTCTGTCGTCTGGGCAACGTGAACCTCTATCTCGGTGAGGTTCAGCGCGGCGTCGAGTGCTACAATGCCGCCCTCGAGCGTGATGCCAATTTCGCGCGCGCGCATCTCAATTTGCATCACGCCATGGCAGAGCTGCGACAGTTCGTACCGGCGCTACAGCATTTGGAGCGAGCTGCCAAGGCTGACGAGTCCTTGCGAGTGGTGCCCAAACGCTATGAACTCGAGGCGGTCATTGGGCGTGGTTCAGTGGGGACTGTCTATCAGGTGCGGGATGTGGAGGGCGATGAGCAGCTGACCCTCAAGGTGCTGCGCTCGGATGTCGTCAAAGAGCATGTGTCCGCAGAGCTTTGGCTTGAAGAGACCTCAGCCTTGCTCAAGCTCAAGCATCCTCACATCGTCAAGACCCTTGACGCCTTGATCGAGGGTGGGCGTTGCGTCCTGGTTACAGAGAATCTGCAGGGCCGGTCTCTCGAGCGCATGCTGCGTGAAGACGGGCGTTTGAGCCCAGAGCGCGCCGTGGAGTTGATGCACCAGATCGGCGCTGCGCTGAGTTACGCGCACGGCCAGGGGGTGTTGCACCTGGACGTGATGCCCTCCAATGTCTTCGTGCGCAACGAGGGCGGGGTCGCGCTGATGGATTTCCGTTCAGGTCGAGCCCAGAAGGGGCGGATGATCGCGGCCTTCCCT
>JAFCZD010000753.1 GCA_019314525.1 Deltaproteobacteria bacterium | reverse complement strand
CGACTGCACCCCACGAAGACACGCCAGGTGGCGTTCGTGAGTCCGGGTCGGAAATACCGGCGCGGTCCTCCCGAGGGCCCCGGGAGCTTCGACTTCTTGGGGTTCATTCACTACTGGGGTAAATCCCGCAAGGGCAACCCTGTCGTGAGACAGAAGACGGCCAAGGGCCGTCTTGCCAGATCGTTGCGCTACATATCCGAATGGTGTCGGCAGCAGCGACATGTTCGGGTTGCAGAGCAGCACAAAATGCTAGTCAAGAAAATGATTGGCCATTATGGCTACTACGGCATAACGGGCAATCACCTTGCGCTCAAATGCTTTGCACAGCAGGTACCTCGCATCTGGCGTAAATGGCTGGATCGGCGTTCTTGGCGGTCTCGGATGAACTGGGAACGGTTCAACCGGTTGCTCGAGAGGTATCCCCTCCCTGAGCCGCGGATCGTCCATTCCTATGTAGCGAGTCCGTAGTTCGAAGAGCCGTATGCCTTAAGGGGCACGTACGGATCTGTGGGAGCCCCGGGGAGGTAACGACCCGGGGCGACCCGGCGGGTGATTTCGGGCAAGGGCATCGGATTTGGCGCGCCAAACGCCGCGGGTGGCATTTTCGCAACTCTGCTCGCGCGCCAAATCCGATGCCCTTCTTTGCTCGAACGAAAGTCTGATGCGGAGTACCTCAGCGGTTGAACCAACAATCGCAAACCGGGTTTGGCGCCCGGGGAGGTACTCCGCGCTATGGACTCTACCGAAGTTACCAGCTCACAGTGGATGGAAATTTGCAGAAAGGCCTTTGACTCCAACGAGGGTTTAGAACCTGGCTTTGCCGAGGCCCTGTGCGCGCAGCTTGCCGAAAAGGTAGGCACGCTGCGAGGGGAAACCGTCGCACAGGCCTTTATCGACGGCGCCAGCGAGTTGGCGCACTATGCCTCCCAGGCATTCAAAGACAACGAGAATGCTCTCGATGCGGAATGCGAAGCCGTCGCCGTTTCTCGCCGGGTTGTGCGACCACTTCTTCAGGCCAAGCTTCAGGGGCGTCTCGATGAGCTCGATCAGCAAACGAAGGGAGTGGCTGCGCCGTGTCCGAAGTGTGCGCAGGCCACCGAGTCCGAGGGCCGACGGAGGCGAACGTGGAAGAGCGTGCTGGGCTTGCTGCGATTGAAGCGGCGCTACTCATGTTGCACCTCATGCAAAGCAGGCATCGCCCCTGCCCAGCAAGCTCTTGGCCTCCCTGATGGCGAGTTCACGGCCCGTCTGGAGGAAGTCTGTACGATGATGGCCACGACAGTTCCTCACGGCATGGCGACCGAGCTTGTCGACAAACTCTGTGGAATTGATGTCAGCGTCAAGGCCGTGCAGGATATGACGGAGCGCCGAGGCATGGCGGTGGTCAGCGAGGACCAGGCCGAGTCACAGGAGCACACTCCATTTCTTCTTACGGGCCTATCTGTGCCCACGCAGACAAGGCCCGATGATTCGTCGCCAAGCAGTGCTGCGCCAAAAGTCGCCTACGTGGAAATCGACGGCGTTGTTCCCATCACGCGAGAGGAACTGACTGGCAAAGAACTCTCTGCCACCGACCGGCGGCGGCAAAAGCGGGCAAAGAAGCAAAAGGCTCGCGGTGGTAAGGGTAGGCGCTATCGCATCGTGGGTCGCGAGGTGAAGAACGCAGTCCTCTACGACGGCAAGGACTGTGTTGCCGAAAGCCCGTCGCGTGGAAGTATCCTCGATAAGACCTACGTCTCACATCTGGGAAATTGGGTACCTTTCGCCCTGTTGCTTTGGGTTGCCATGCTCCGCAAACGCTTCGACGGAGCCAAGCTCCTCATCGTTCTCAGCGATGGCTCTGAGTGGATACGTTCACTGGCCAACTGGTTTCCGATCGAGGCCTTCCTCATTCTCGACCTCTACCACGTCAAACGACGAATATTTGAAGTCGCTCATGCGGTCTTCGGAGAACACACGCGGGAGGCTCGTGCCTGGGCCGAGGTCCAAGGCGACCGCATCGAAGCCGGCAACATCACGCACGTCATTGAGGCGCTGTCGTTTCTGGCACCTCGCCGAGCACAAACGCGCAAGCTCATCGCGGATCTCAAAGGCTATCTCGACAACAACCGCGACCGTATGAAGTACCCGGAATATCGGCGACGAGGCCTACGTATCAGCAGCGCCGCCGTTGAAAGTGCCAACTTTCACGTCACCGGCACCCGACTGAAGTTGCAAGGTATGCGCTGGAGCGCAGAGGGGGCCGCACAAATGGCTGTCCTGCGCGCAGATCTCTTCAATGGGCGATGGGAAGCCAGAACCCGCCAACTCCTGGCGGCGTGACCGCGCCAACTTAGCAGCAGCTGCTGGCCGCGCGGGTCATGGTAGCTGGGTGAGTTAGCGTCGGTGAGCCTTGCGCCGAGTCAAACCCCAGAGCATGGCAAGAACGCGATCGAGCTTGGCATCGACCGGTTCGCACTGTGCGGTGCCGAGATATCCCCAAGCGAGCGCGACCTGCAAAGCGGAACGAGTTTCCGAGGCGGATGCGGCAGCGTCTTGAAACCGTGCCGTTTGATTACCTCCCCGGCTGTAGGCGCCCTCGCCGATGTTGAGCGGAACACTGGATGCCGACCTGCGAACCTGTTGAGCGAGTGAGCGGTCGTGCCGGGCGATGCGGTCAATCAGTGGTTTGATCTCGGTGACCATCTCGAGAGCGACTTGGTGAACGATGAGAGCCATGGGCGACCTCCGTAGGCTGTGGGTTTGTACTGCCATCACTTGAAGCGCCGAAGGCGCGTGTGGCAGCGCAAACCCGCAGCCGGAGAAGGTCGCGGCCCCTGGACCCGTTGCCGCGACGGCCGCGGTAACCGTCACCGCAACCGTCACCGCAACCGTCACCGCAACCGTCACCGTTGCC
>JAFCZD010000752.1 GCA_019314525.1 Deltaproteobacteria bacterium | reverse complement strand
ACCACCCGCGAGGGCTTCATGAAGTCGTTGATGGCGTCGCCTTCTTTGAGGAACTCAGGGTTGGAGACCACGGCAAACTCTTTGCTCGCGTCGCCGTGCTCCTCGAGGATCTGGGTCACACGATCGGCGGTGCCCACGGGCACGGTGGACTTATCCACCACCACCGTGAAACCGGTGGCGTGCTGCCCCACGGTGCGCGCCACGTCCCAGACATAGCTGAGGTCTGCCGAGCCATCAGGCTTGGGCGGTGTGCCCACGGCGATGAAGACCACGTCCACGTCGGCTACGGCCGCGGGCACATCGGTGGTGAAGTGCAAGCGGTCTTCGGCCACGTTGCGCGCCACCAAGGTATCAAGGCCAGGCTCGTAGATCGGGATCTCCCCGGCATGCAAGCGCTCGATCTTCGTCTTATCGATATCGGCGCAGGTCACGTCATTGCCGAACTCGGCGAAGCCCGCGCCAGCGACGAGCCCAACATATCCGGTTCCCACCACGCAAATTCTCATCGGTTCACTCCCTTGGCTCGGCGGCATCGCGCGCCCCGAGTAGGGCAACCCTAGCTCAAGGGCGGAGCGCCTGCCAGCCTCCGTAGCAGGCCGCAGCTGGGCACCAACCTGGCACCGGATACCGTGATCCGCTAGGGTCCACGGCGGCGCTTTCGCCCGAGGAACTCCCGATGAACAAACATGTCCTGCTGCTGCTAACCCTGCTGCTCCCCGCCTGTCCGCATGGGGCGCTGAAGAGTGACACAGCAAGGAATGCTGCAAAACACAAGACCCCTCTTTTGGACGCGATCCCCCAGAGCGCTGTGTGGGGGGCCATCCTGCGCAAGGGGGCGATGACCCTCCTCGACGACTTCTATGCCCTGCATCCCGGGTTGAAGAAGAAGCTCGAGGCCCTCTACATGAAGCGCCTCGGTGTGGACCTCAGCCAAACTGGAGGTGTCTCGGTTTTTGCTCTCGAGGGCACGACTGACAAGCTGGATAACCTCTGCATCTTTTACCACATCCCAACGCCCAAAGCGCTCAAAGGCAAGCCCATGGGCATGCATCGAGGGGTGCCGTTGCTCGCCTATCCCAGGGTGGAGACGAAAGGAGCATCCCAGGTGATGGCCGCGGTGAGCGATGGGCTGCTCGTTGGCCCCATGTCCGCAGTGAAGGCCGCCATCGATCGCCTGACCGGAAGCACACCACGGATCTCGGCCAGCAGCCCTCTTGGAGAGCTGCGTTACGCCGACCGCGCAGACACGCTGCTGCTCTTTGGCCTCTCCAAGAGCGTGCTTGCCACTAACCCTTTCGCGAAGCGCATGGCCCTCGAAGGAGCCACCCTCAGCTATGACAGCCAGCGACGCCTAGTGTTGCGCCTCAAGGGCAAGGCGGATCAACTCAACCTGCTGGAAAAGATGCTCAATGGTTATCTCGCGCTTCAACTACAGAAGCTCGGGGAAAAGAGGGACGAGGCCTTGGCCAAAAAACCCGTGGATGCGGCCACGAACGCTCTGCTGTTGCACCACCTCGCCGTTCATTACGGCACGAAACTCGCCCCTGTCGTGGAAGACGGTCGCGTCGTCTCCCGTCTGCAGCTACCCAAGGGCGACCAAGCGATGGCTGTTGGCGTCCTTGGCTTCCTCGCTGCCGCTCTTCCTGCGCTGCTCAAGGGAGTCAACGGCCTCAACAAAGATACCTCTACTCAGAAACCATCTGCTCCTGCCGGAGAACTCTCCGCGGGCCCAAAAGTCCCCTTGCAGATCTACATCATGTCCAAATGCCCCTATGGTGTGACCGCCATGCAAGGCATCAGCAAGCTCTTGCAAGAGATCGGCCCACGCGTTGACTTCTCCGCTGACTACATCGTCACCAAAAAACAGGATGGCACCCTCGAGGCGTTGCATGGGGTCGAGGAGGTCAAGGGCAACATCGTGCAACTCTGCGCGCGCGACCTCCACCCCCGCCAGAGCCAGTGGCTTCCCTTCTTCGATTGCGTCAACGCCACGTGGCGTAGCATCCCTGGCAATTGGGAGCAGTGCGCCACACACGCGCAGCTCAACGTGGGGAAGATGCGCGCTTGCATCGAGGGCCAGCGCGGCCCGCTCTTGCTCAGGGCGTCGGCAGGACGCGCCAAGAACGCTCGCGCCTCTGGCAGCCCGACCATCTATATCGGGGGCAAAGAGCACCAGGGCGGACGCAGCAAAGACGCTCTCCTTCGCGCCCTATGCGCCCAGATGAAAGCTCCCCGCGCTCAGCTCTGTAGCACAATCCCTGAGCCAATCTCCGTGACCGTGACGGTGCTCAATGACAAACGCTGCAAGACATGCGGAACGACGGAGCTCGAAAAGAACCTGCGCGGTCGCTTCTTCCCCAAGCTCGTGGTCAAGACCCTCGACTACAACACCAAAGCCGGAAAGCGCCTCTACCGCACGCTGCGCAAGACCTACAAGCGCCTGCCCATCTGGATCTTTGGTGCCGAGATAGAGCGGACTGAGAGATACAAAAACATCAGCCGCTGGATGAGGAAACAAACAGACGGGCGCTATGTGCTGAAAGTGCCCGCGACCTTCGACCCCACAGCCGAGATCTGTGACAACAAGATCGACGACACAAGGAACGGTAAGGTCGACTGCAAGGACCCCTCCTGCAAGAAGACGCTGCTCTGCCGCAAAGAAAAGAAGCATCACCTGCAGGTCTTCGTGATGTCGCAGTGCCCCTTCGCCGCCAAGGGCCTGCCGTTAGCAAGAAGAAAGACGGCGGATGCAACGGAAGCACAAACTCACACGCCGGCTTCTGTGCGCTGCATGGCGCAAGCGAGGTGCAGGAAAACATCCGACAGCTCTGCGCGAAAAAGCACTTTGGTAAGCGTGACAAATATCTCGAGTATGTCTGGTGTCGCATGAACGACTACCGCTCCAATGACTGGAAGCGCTGCGCCAAAGAGGGTATCCGCGCCCAAGTGATCGAGCGCTGCGCCAGAAGCTCTCAGGGGCGACGCCTCTTGGCGCGAGACATGAAGCACGCTGTTGTGTTGCAGATCTCGGGCAGCCCCACGTGGCTCGCCAACAACCGCTTCAAGTTTTCTGGCATCAGTGCCGAACGGATCAAGAAGAGCTTCTGCGAGCACAACCCCAAGACGCC
>JAFCZD010000751.1 GCA_019314525.1 Deltaproteobacteria bacterium | reverse complement strand
GGTCCTGCTCTCCTGCGACGCCGCCCTTGACGTTGTTCAACCCGGCCTTTTGTGCGCGTGTCTCTGCGTAGGTGGCCATCCTGGGCTCGATATCGAGGGCATAGACCAGGCCCTGCGGAACAGCGCGGGCCAAGCGCAACGCGAAATATCCAGTGCCAGCACCGATATCCGCCACGTGATCGTTGGGTCGTAGCTTGAGCTTGGCGATTACCTTCTCGGGTTTCTGCCAGGTGTCACGGCTCTTCTTGTCGAAGACACGTGCCCAACGTTCAGGATCCGAGAAGCGATGGTGGCCCGTTTTCGCCTTGTGTCCCTGCGGTTGGCCTTCTGCTTGTGCCTGCCCATGCTCATGTTTGTGTTTGTGGCTATTGTGGCTGGGTCTGTGGCCAGGCGTCTGGTGGGAGCAGCCAGCTACACAGAGCGTGAGGATCCATCCCAGGGTTGTCTTCATGCCTTCTCCTTCTGGGGTTTCGTCAAAGCGTGGAGCAGGGGGTCCTCATTGTCACAGAGACGAAGCTCGACGTACCCTTTGGTGCGCGCAGATTGCAGGTGTTGGCGGGCGCCAGCCTCATCGTGTTTGAGGACAGCCATGCAGGCCTGGCAATGCTCTCGTTGCGGGTCGTCCCAGGCCCTGACCTCTTTGAAGAACTCTGTGGCGTGTCTCAAATCTCGCATGTGGCAGGCGGCGAGCACGGCGCAGGCGAAGGTCTTGGGCCTGAGGGGTCGGTCAGCGCGGTGAGCGTTTTCGAAGAGCGCCAAGGCTTGTTGAGGTGAGCCTGCCACCAGGTGGGTGAGCATGCAGTCTTCGAGCAGGGACAGTCCGCTCGCCGTGAAGTCAAGGGTGTGCTGGCCCTCGGCCACCGCCTGCAGAGCGTCTTCCATGCAACGCAAGTGGCGGAGGGCATCGATGAGGATTGCCCAGAGGTTCGGCCTCTTGGGGGAGATGACGAGTCCACGTCTGGAAAGCTCCACTGCCACGTGGAAATCTCTCTCATTGGCGTGGGCGATGGCCAGGTTCTCCAAGGCTGCTGAGCTGAACATTGGATCGGGGAGTTCCATGGAGAGGGAGAGCAGAGCCCTGGCCTCCAGGCGTTTGGCCTCAGAAGGTGCTGCTATCAGGAATGTTCCCTTGTTGTAGAGCATGCGCCCTGTGAGGGGGAGGCGTCGCAGCAGGTTCTTGGCATCCTGGGCGTCAGCTCTGTCGTGCGCGAGGAGCCTCTGAACGAGCATGCCCACAAATGAACGTGCTTTGCCTGGGCTTCGCCAGCAGGCGTCGCTCCAGTAGTCGAGCGTTCCTGAGCGGGCTTTGCGTTGGGCGGCGGTGTAAACCTGGGGGAAGGCGTCCATGAGTGCGTCACAGCCCTTGGGCGTCAGCAGGTTCTGGTCGAGTCGCAGTGAGTGGAGCTGGGGGAAGAGATGCCGTAGCCGGGTTAGCTCCTTGGCGCCTTTGGCGTTGAGCGTTCCCCCGGAGAGGTCGAGGCGCTCCAGGCGCGTGGCCATGGGCGCATGGGCGATAGCCTCTACGAGACCAGAGAGAGGAGAAAGGCTCCAAAGTCGCAGGTGGCGCAGCTGGCCGAACTCAGCTCCAAAGAGCGGCGCCAGTGTTTCGATGTTCTCCACCTCACCGCACCAAAGCGCCAGCTCCTCGAGGCCAGGCGCGCCTTCGCGGCCGAGGGTGTTTAAGCTCTCGGCAAGATCCTCAGCGGATAGGTCGAGGGTTAGCTGCCTTAGCCCCGAAAGGTTCGGACCTTCACCGAGCACAAACCTCCCACTGAGGTTCAGGTCCTCTAGTGTTGGCAGGGTGTCGAGGAGTTGTGCGAGGTCCGTTCGTTCCTGCCACCAATGTTGTTCGTGGTCGAAGACGAAGAGGCTTCGCAGAACGGGAGGGCGCGCATCGACGATGGCGTTCAGCAGCTTCGTACATAAATCCTCTGCATGCCTTGTCCAGGGGAACTGGCCCAAGGAGAAGGAGCGAAGGAAGCGACAAGAGGGATGCCGAAGAAACCTGGAGAGCAGCGCAGCAGCCTCATCGCCGCGCTCGTCGTGGTGGAGGCTGGGCCCGCGGAACATACGGGCCGATTGTACGAAACCCAAATGCCAGTGGAGATAGAAGCAGTCGAGGTGCTCTTGAAGGCCGCCAAGAAAGACCCCTCGCTGCTCACCAATCAGCTTCGCCTCGGCCGCTTTGATACGCGTGTCCTGGGGCGCTTGGAGACGCGCGTATTGCAGCGCGATCAGCTCGCCGCGTGGGTCACCACGCCCTTCGAGCCAGTCGCCATAAACCAAATAGCGTTCCACGTCGTCTGGCTTGGCAATGATCTGCGCTTCGATCTTTTTTTGCTGCATGCCTCATCTATTTGAAGTTTTCGAGATTATGAACCGTCGGCATTGCCTCGCGTTGCTCTCGGCGCGGGCAAGCTTGATCAAGTTCGAGAAGCTTAAACACGATCTGGAGGTCTTATGTCGAATTGTAGGTGGTCTATTCTCTTCACGTGTCTCTTTGGCCTGCTCTTCGCGGGCTGCCCAACAGATGAACAGACGCACTCAGATGCCCAGGTGGCCGGCCCTGATGGTCCGGTTGTGGCTCAGGTTTCCGTCAAGCCTTGCCAGATGACGACCTGTGAAGATGGTGTGGCCAGCGTCTGTGAGACGGGACAAACCTTGGAGTGCGTCAACTTCGGCGCCCAATGCGAGTCCTTCAGCGCCGAGGGAGGGGGCGAGTTTCCCTGGTGTAATTGTGGCACCGTGCCCGATGGACAGGGGAAATGCCTCGGCCCTCGCACAGGTGTGGTCTGTCAGGGAGGCTATGGGCGCATGGGAGGATGTCCCGAGGGGAGCACGTGCAAAGAAGACCTCAGCGCCCCCCTTGGCATCACCTGCGAGTGTGACGACGCTAGC
>JAFCZD010000210.1 GCA_019314525.1 Deltaproteobacteria bacterium | reverse complement strand
CGATCAACAGCGTAGAAGCGTGCCCGCCGCAGCCGGCGATTGGTGCGGTCGTCAGCATCATCGAACACGTGTACCTGCATCTCATAGCTATGATAGGAGGTACTACGTTTGACCTTCACCTGGCTCCGCAAGCGAGTGTTATGGTAAACTTGAAGGTCTTCAGCAAAGACAGCCGCCACAGCCCCAGGGCCTAGATTGAAATCTGTGATGGCATAGGTCGTCCTCAGGGAGAGCTGAGGCCAGTTGTCAAAGCGCAGCGACCAGAAGCCACCAACCAGAGTCCCATTGCTCAAGTTGAAGGCTGGGTGGGCCCCCGGCCGAAACCCCTGGGATTGATGGCGAAACATCAGCTCAAGCGGGAACTTGCTCGCCGGAGCGAAGCTGAGCATGCCCGTGGCGTGCCATCCAAGGTAGGTGTTCCAACCCTCAGGGCGATGGAAGTGATAATCGATCAGCCCCACCTCCGCAACGTAGCCCAGTAGATAGGGGTCGTAGATATAGCCACGGCCACCCACCTCAAGCCCTTCGGCAAGCATCAACTGCTCAAATGATCCCTTCCAATAGAGGCCGTCAAAGCTCAACTTCGCCCAAAGCTGGTGGTCCTCTTGTAATGGCGCGGCCATTGCGCGGGCGGGCGAGACGAAGAGAGCGAACAGGGCGAACAGAATGCACCGTGCACTGGTCATTTCGCCCTCCCGACAGAGGTCTTCTTGCGCACACCCATGATCTGGATCGGGATTGGTTGCTGGGGTATACGCATCCGCATTCGCACTGGACCCTGATGAAGCCCACCGTCACCTAGGCCGTTGGGGGTTTGGTCGAGTTTGTCGGGAATTCCATCACCATCGTTATCGGGGTCAGGGCACCCGTCTGTATCGCGGAAACCGTCACGGTCTTCAGGATCGTCGGGGCAGGCGTCATTCTTGTCTGGCACGCCATCGCCATCTGCGTCGGCACGCCCGCTGTCGCTAGGCCGATAACGCAGGCCCACCAACACGCGCAGGTCGTTGGCCTCACCGACACCACCGCTCAAACCCACAACGAGGCCTAGATGCTTGTAGAAGTCCCAGCGCCCGGCGACGCGCACGTTCAGGCCGCTCGCGCCTTCTACAATGAAGTGATCGAGCTGTCCCTCGAGTTGAGCGCTGATCTTGCGCGTAACACGATACTCGCCACCGAAGCCCACGATCAGGTGATCTGGATGGTCGCGATCGGTGGAAAAGCTATATCCAAGCGCCCAACTCAGGCCAACGCCTCTACCAAGATAACGATCCCCCAACATAAAGGCCGTGAGGTCGGGGAGGGAAAATACGTTCTCGACACGCAAGGCAGAAGAGAGGGTAAAAGGCGCCTTGGGCTCGGTGAGATAGCAATACTTCAGGCCAACACGTAGATTGACCTCCTGCGCGCGACGAGAGGGATCAGCCTCTTGCATCGCAGTGAAGGAAAAAGACGCCTCCAGATTCGCTGGCATGCCAAGGCCGAAGCTGACAGGCGACGCACGGAAGCCGTCCTCACCTCGATGGTGGAAATAGTTGAGCCACGCGCCAAAGGAGTAGTGCCCGTTGGGAATCAGGCTAGCGCGAGGCAGCTCCACAAGGCCGCCCTCTCCAAAGATGTTCACGTCCGTGTTCGGCGGTCGCTTGGCACGTGCCCATGAAGCGAACGGAAAAACCAGGCAGAGCAGACAAACGCTCCACAGGACCCCCATTCGGAATGAAGACGCGAGGCTGCACATCAGATTATGGCCCAACAACCTGCCGCGGTGAGCGACCCACAGCTATGGAGCAACTACCACCTTCACCCGTCCGCGGATGGAAGCCATGAGCTTGCCCCGGCGCTCCTTGGCATTCTTCTTCATCAGGTCCACGCGAAGCTTGTCCTTCACCTCAGAGTAGGTCATCTGCTTTGCCGCCCGTCGATCCGCACATCGAAGCACCACATATCCGCGCAGAGTCTTGAGTGGCTTGCTCACCTCCGCCTTCTTCAGCTTGAAGGCCGCGGTGTCAACAGACTTGACAAGGCGCCCTTGATGTACCCAGCCATGCTCTTTGATTTGGACTGTCCCCTTAGACGTATGGGCAAGTTTGACGGCCACCTTTCGAAACTCAGTGCCCGCCACCAGCCTCTTCGACACCTTCGCCGCCGCCGCAGCGGCTTTCTGCCAAACCGCTGGCGCCGCACCAGGCTTCACAGGCCAGAGGATCTGCTGCAGCTTCACCATGGGCGGTCGCTTGAACCTGAGCTTGTTGCCATCGTAGTAGCTCTTCAGTCCTTTGTCGTCGACACGTGCGGGTTTGACAATGACCGCCTTGATCACAGCCTCAGCCGCCATACGACGTCTCAGCGCCTTCCAATGCCCCTCCCAGCTCATCTTGATGCGCCGCAGGTGCAGCGCAAATTTCTCCTTGCTCTTGGCACGACGAATCTGAGCCTGCCGCGCCCGTTTGATAGCCGCATCATTGGGCACCAGCTTCAAGCGCCAAGCCTCAGAAAAAAGCAGCTCTTCGTCGATCAGTTGACCAAGGGCTATCTTCTCCAACTTTTTTCGCAAGGCAGGTGTCAAGCGTCTGTGGAATGTGGTGCGGCGAAGAAGCTGCAGCACTCGTGTCTGCAGCTCTGCGTTTGATATGGCTGATTTCCCCACACGTGCAGCCACTTTGTTGGCTGAAGCAGGAAATGCAGTTAGCGAGAGGGCGACTAGCATGGAAAATACGCCCACACTCCTTAGGCTTTGCATCATGGGTTCTTCCTCGGGATCACTGGGGCTTTTTTCTCTTGCCCTGGTACCAAAGTAGGTGAGTTCAAAAGGGGACGCTGCTTGTTGGCTTTCGAGCCGGACTTCGCCTTCAGCGAACGCCGCGGGATGAGCGTGGGGAAGTGGTGTGTGGGCGTTTGACGCTTTTTGCCAGGTTTCTTGATTTTGCCCATTCCACCTTCATGGCACCGGCGACACAGCTTGGCACGCGAGTCGGCACGTAGCATCTTAGGACCACGACTAGACGACATCGCGTGACAGGAGATACACGAGAGCACACGACCAACATGCAGAGGATCTGGCTTATTGCTGACGGGGTGACCTTTGCCCCTTGGCCCAACAAAAATGTGCTCACCATTGCGCTGCTTGGTGTGACATGTTGAGCAGAGAGCGTTGATGGGCTTTTTCAAGAGCCGCGGCGCGGAGGAGGCATGAGCGTCATGACATGCCGCGCACCCAGCCTGCACCTGGCCCCCATGCCCATTGACGTCCTTGGGGATCTCCTTGTCGGCATGGCACTTCTTGCAAAGGTCTCGAACAGGGGTTGTCAGTAGGTTGGGCTGCGAGGATCCATGAGAGCCATGGCAGCGATCGCAGACCTTGCCCTTCACCGGCCAGTGGACCGACATGCGCCGGGTCACATCGTCACAATGGCAACGGAAGCAGACGTCACCAAGACGTCCAGCATGCAGCAGAGTCTCGTGCCTCGACCCGTGGGCGTCGTGACAACCACTGCAACGTCCAAGCTTGATGGCGCTATGCACGACCTTGTCTTCGTCTTTACGATCGTGACACCCATAGCAGAGCTTGGGCTGCGCCGTGCCCAGGAGCTTCGGGCTCTTGGCGGCGTGGGGTTTATGGCAAGTGGGGCAACCCTGTTCCATGGCGTCGTGGCTATGACGCTGCTTCAGCTTGGGATATTTCACATGACAGTCAGCACAAAGCGCGCTGCCCTCTTTGCGCACCAAGTGCGCAAAGGAGGATTGATGCGGGTTGTGGCAGCCATCACAGCGCCCTTGCTCGAAAGGCTGATGTTTGTAGGCGCCCGAAAACGATGCATTGGTCTCTGTCTTGTGACAGTCAGCGCAGACTGACTTCTGTTCCTTGTGCAACATGCCAGGTTGGTTGGAGCCATGAGCGTTGTGACACCCTGTGCAATCACCCTTGGCGAAGGGATCGTGTTGGTGCTTCTTCTGCGCCCATTGGGGGTGGCATTGCTCACAAAGCGTGTTGGTGGGCCACTTCTTCAACAAGGCCTTATTGGCCGAGCCATGAGGGTCATGACAGAGCGTGCACTCGGCGTACTCGAAGGCGCTGTGTGGCGTCTTCAGCTTCTTGGGCCAGCTGTGGCAGAGCTTGCAAAGGCGCTTGCCTGTGGCCACCAACACAAAACGCTTCCGCTTGTGGTCAGCTGCCTTATGGCATGATGAACAGCCTGTTTTCAGCGCGGTGTGTGGCTTCGCCAGTTCAGCAACAGCCTTGTGGCAGCCTCCCTTGAGGCATGTGTTGTCCGCATACGCGCAGGGGGACGCGCATAGCACCACCATAATAATGAAATGGAGATGTGTCCTTTGCGGCACGGGCGGGATACTAACGTAGTGCTCGTCTACACACCATGTCACAACTGTGCCAGAGTCAGCCCCAGCACACTTTCTGAGTGACTGCTTACTTGATGTGACAGGCGAGGCAGAGGGCGCTTGCCGCATTGCTCACATGCAGTAGGCCAGCTTGGTTGGCGGTGTTGTGAACGTCATGACAGGAGGCACACTCTACACGATCAGCGAAAAGAAGATCAGCGGTAATCGTGCCAGCACCAAGAGGAGAGCTGCCGGCCACACTCGGATCGACCAATTCACCATCCGTGGCAGCAGTCGCCGCGGTATATTCAACACCGATGGGGTGGTCATTGGTGAGGTCCGTATCCACAAGAGCGCCGCCCGTAGCGAACACCGCTCCAGCTGCGCCACCAAAACTATCCAACGCTACCGTCCCATCATGACAGCTAAGGCAAAGCAGTGATGTTGTTCCAGGTGCAGCATTCATGCTGCCCGTCAAAGTGGAAGGGTTAGAATACATGGTAAAGGCTGCCACAGTGGTGTCATGATTCCACAGGACATTGCCAGCTGCGTTCTGGTTACCGTGAGGCGCATGGCAGGGAACGCAGATCTCGCCACCCGTGGTAAAAACTGACCCATCTGAAAAATCATGCGCCGATCCTGTAATCTGCGCCTGTGCCGCCAAGGGCAACATGACGAAACCAGCAACAACAAGTGCGATCCCAATAAATCTAGACATCTTTTTCCTCCGGCCCCGTCATGCGGGAACTGTTGACCCATCAAACATCAGGTCCCCCAACCCTACGATATTGCACATCATCAAAGAGGGCTGCTCGAACATCCCGATGCAACCCCTCACCTATAATTTCTACCTAGGCTATAGGAGTTTACAAACGATTTGATTTTGACCGATAAAGTAGGAAAACTAATGTATGGGGTGGAGACGTTTGGTAACTCAAAACTCGTGAGAGGCTATGGCTTCGAAACTCCCCTCCCTGCTCTCCCTGCGTGTCTTCGAGACTGCCGCTCGTCATGAAAGCTTCAGCCTCGCGGCCAAGGAGCTCTCCGTCACCCAGGCTGCCGTGAGCCACCAAGTCCGCGGACTCGAAGAGGAATTAGGCTACAAGCTCTTCGAACGCCGGCCCCGTAAGGTCACGTTAACCCACCAAGGGCGGGTGCTGATGGGCGCCATGGGCAGGGCGCTGGCCGAAATACGCGAGGCTCTCACCACCCTCTCTGAGGAACCATCGGGAAACTGGGTAACCCTCAGCGTCTCGCCTTCTTTTGCCATCAAGTGGCTTGTGCCACGCCTCGAGAGCTTCCACCAACAGAACCCTGATATTGAGATCCGACTCTCGGCCACCGACCGCATCGTGAAGCCGGGCCGTGACGGGGTCGACCTCTGTATCCGCTATGGGGAGGGCGACTATCATGGCTTTCATGTGCAGCTGCTGGTGTCAGAGACTGTCTTCCCCGTGTGCAGCCCTGCTCTAACCAAGAGCGCTAGCCGCCCGCTGATGGCGCCCGGGGATCTGGCCTATCACACCTTGCTCCATGATGAGATCTTCACCGAACACCCCCATCGCCTCGACTGGAAGCATTGGTCTGAACATCATAACCTCGACCTCAACACCCGCTCGGGCCTGCGGTTTTCCCACGCGTGTCATGCCATCAACGCGGCCATCGCTGGCCAGGGTGTCGCGCTCAGCCGCGGCTGTCTTGTCGCCGATGACATCCGCGCGGGTCGCTTGGTGCGCCCTTTCGAGGCCGAACACGACTCGCCCTTTGGTTATTGGTTGGTGCTCCCAAAAGGCAGCGATCCCCAGCCTCACGTCGTGGCCTTTGTGGCATGGTTGCAAGAGAGCCTTCGGGACTGCGCATGCAACATGCTGCCGCCATCTGAAGAGTCCGTCATGCCCAAGGCGGAAATCTAAGCCACTAGAAAGACTGGATTCCCGCCTGCGCGGGAATGACGGTGGATTCCCGCCTGCGCGCCTGCGCGGGAATGACGATGGATCCAGGGAATGACGTACACCTACTCTGTATTGCCCTTGCCGAGATCCTGTCGGACCCACCTCAGCGCCGCCCGGCGGCAAGCCGCCTTGGCCCGCAGAAGCTCTGGCTTGAGAAAATCAAAGGGAGGTCGACGCACCCAGGCCCGGATTTTTCCCATGGGCTTGTGCCAGTCCTTCGTCTCGCAATTCACCAACAAGGGCATCAAGCGCTGAACTCGCCACATCTCGATGGTCTTGCGGCGGTAGGTCTGAAGCGGGCTATCTTGCCCCAGTTGCGCCATGGCCACATAGGCGTCCATATGCAAGGCGCCGAGGGCCTGCTCGTTGAGCACCGCCACCAAAACCGGCCGGCCCAGCTTACCCAACGAACGTGCTGCTTGGATAATCGTCTTGCCGTTCTTCTTCGGTGCGGCTCGCAGAGCCACCATCACATCGCCATGCGCCCCCAACTTCAGGGCTGCCACCCATTTCCCTTTGGCGATGGCCAAAGGCACCCGCGCTGTGGCCGAGTCGTACTCTTCAAGCACCACCAACACCTGATCGCGCACACGCTTGTCGGGGTCCGAGAGCAAGCCCACCAGCAAAGGCTCCGCGCCTGGCCCGCCGAGCTTCTTGGGCGACAAGGCGATGGCCACCTGCATACGCACTGAAGGCCGACGGTGACCAAGATAGGCTCCCAAGAGCCCGCGGTCGGGCCGCTCACCGAGGGCCCCCATGAGCTTGAGGAAATACTCTAAACGGGCGTCTTTGTACTCCTGCGATGCCACCATGCGCGCCACAACAGGCGCGGCGCCCACGATTCGCTTCTTGATCGCCACCTCACAGGCCGAAGCCGCCACGCGCCAATCCTTGTCGTGCAGCGCCTTGGTGATCGCCTTCACAGAAGAGGTGTTTTCGAGCGCTAGGTGCCGTTCGTAAGGGTTTTCCGCCTTCAGGTTCGGTCCGCAAGCTGCCAGGAGAAGGAACACCATCGCCAGATGACTTGGCGTGAAACTGGGACACAAAGAGATGAAGCGCATCACCACTGATAGAGTTCAAGGGCCGTGAACCCACCAAGGGTAGCGAGGGAGAGAGACCCCATGCCTGTGGTGGTCAAGGCAGTGTTGCCCGATGGGCTGAGCCCAATGGCTAGCAAGGTGATGCCGGTGGCCAGGAGCGCACCAATGGTGCCCCCGCCGAAGACGATGATGAGTTTATTGGTGCGAGCCCGGTGCGCGTCTTCGTAAGCCGAGTATTCCTCAGCGGTAAAAGCTATGCGGCGTGGCGCAATAGAGGGTGTCTCCGCCAACGCGGACCCGGATCCCAAAAGCAGCACCAGCACCAAGAGTGGTCTCATCGCCTCAATCACTTTTGATCAGAAAACGCCAGAGCATAACCCTTCTTGCACCAAGACACAGCTGATTTGGCGTCGCCTGCTGACAAGAGGGCGGCAAGCTCGAATTCACATTGCCCGCGCAAAGAAGCCTGACCCACGCAACCCTCGAAGGCCACCTTGGCCTTGGCGGCGTCGCCAGCGCGCAAGAGCGCTCGTCCGAGCCAGAGCCGCGCAAGGTGGGCGGTGGCGTCCTTCTTTGCGGCCAGCGAGCGAAGCGTCACCACAGCATGAGCAGCCTTCTTCTTGCCCTCACCAATCTCGATAGCTGCGGTGGCCAGCGGGTCACTCTCAGGCTCGGGCAAGAGCTTCGCCCACCCCTGGTAGCGCTCCATCACCAGATGTAAGGTGTCGGTGCCCAACAAACGCTGAGCCATGGAGAAGCGTCGCTCGGCACGGCCAAGGTCGCGCTTGCGCATCATCCTCTCCATGCCAGAGATGCGGCGCTTCTTGCTCGCAGGTGCCCGCACCTTTGAGACTTTGGCGAGAGCAGGCAGGCCAAAGACCTCTCGGAATTTATCCTCGAGCATCTCGCCATAGTCACCCCGATGCCCCATGTAGGCCGAGTGTAGCTTGTGCTTTTTGTCGAAAACGAGAGTCGTGGGGTAGACAAAGAGCCCGCAGCCAGCCCGCAATACGTCACCATGGTCCAGCAAAATCTTGAAGGACGTTGGAAGCTTCGCACCCAACGCCAGCGCCGCTTTCTTGCCCCCATGACGCTCCACGACGACCAAAATCACGATGGCTTGGGCACGGTATTTCTTTACGAGGAGTTGAAGGTCTTCCACGGCGCGCGTGGTGCGAGGCTGATCCGCCCGCCCATACACCACCACCACGGCCTGGGATTTCCCCGCCACCGCGTTCAAGCGCACGGACTTCCCATGGGGTGTCTTCAATTGGATGCTAGGCAAACGCTTACACGTGGGCAGCTGGGCCTGGGCACCCCCTAGCCCCATCGCCAACAGCAAAGGCAACGCCAACACGAAACGCAACGAAAACAACACAGTCGCTCGCCCTCCACCCCTCATTTATTACGCCGATAACTCTTGGGAGAATGACAACCCACCACACAACTCCCACCGTTCTTTGTCTTAGTGAATGTCACAGGGAGTTGCCATTTGATGCGGCCAAAGGGGACCTTCTCACGAATATGCCGTGGTGGAGATAATGCATGTTCACCTTGCCATCACGGAACTTCGTCAGCGTTGTAGTGTAACGGTCTTTGACGATATCTGATTCATGGCAGTCGAAACAAATTCCATAGCGTTTCTTTTTGAAAGGCCCATAGAACTCTTCAGGAAAGGCTGCTGTCATGAGGTGTGGATAGTTGCTCCCATGGGGTTTGTGGCAGGGAGTGCAATTGCCATCGGCCACGGGGCCATGCTTATATTTCCCCTGGGCCCGCTTGGGGTGACATGAGGTGCAGGTCTTCAGAGGGCTGCGCTTGAGCAGCTTGGCATAGTGGCCACCATGGGGGCTGTGACAATCTCCACAGCCCTTCTTTTGCAGAGCGACGTGCTTGTACTTCGCGGTCTTGGCGACCTTGGCCACCGCCACATGACATTTGCCGCAGAGGGTGTTGGTGTCCTGACGCACGAAGAACTTCTGCTTGCCACCGTGAGGCGCGTGACAGCTGATGCAGCCGTTCTTCACCGCTTTGTGTTTGTGCTTGAAGACAAAGCGCTTGGACTCATGGCAGCTGAAGCAAAGCTTTGTGCCCGTAGCGATGAGCAGGTGTTTGTTGTTGGAGGCGTGAGAAGCGTGGCAGACCGAACACGCCCCACCCGCGACGGGACCATGCACGAAGGGGAACTTGAGCTTGGTCTTCTTATGGCACCGCATGCAAAGCTCACGCTCACTCTTGGCGCGCAGAAGCCCTCGAGTGTTTGAGCTATGAGCCTCGTGGCAGTGCAAGCAGCCCTGTGTTTTAAGTGGCTTATGCACCACCCGCCCTTTGATCATGCTCTTATGACAGGGGGTGCAGGTGGAGTTCTTCCTGATGGTGCGAAAAGCGCCGCGCTTATGAGCCCCTTTAGGCAGCTTGCCCTTGGGGGGATGGCAGCCGAGGCAACGACCAGCCTCCACAGGCCCATGAAGCACCTTGCCCTTGAAGATCGATTTGTGACATTTCCGTGTGGCACAGCTGGCATTTGCCTTGGGAGCAGCAATGGAAGGCGAGGCCATCGTCGCAAGGAAAATTGTAGAGGTTAAGAGGCTGGCTCCACTCACCGTCAGTGGCTTGTTCATCGGCGATCCTTAATCAAATACGGCTTATTGGACGCGTGTGGCTCATGGCAGGCATAACAGCTCTTCTTGTTGCCCCCAGCTATGACGGTATGGATCTTCGTCATGCGCTTCTTTTTGTGGCAGCCAAGACAGAGCTTCTCTTTGGGCAATTTTAGTAGTTTGGCGTGATCGGCGCTGTGTGGGTTGTGGCAGCCACCACAGGATCCTGCTGCAACGGGGCCATGCACCACCTTGCGCTTGCGCCAGTCGAGCTTCTTGTGGCATTCGGCGCAGAGCTGGCTCTGGCTCTTGCGCAACAAGCCCTGAATGGAGGATCCATGGGCCACGTGACAGCGTGAGCAGCGCCCTTTCACGGCTGGCTGGTGTTTCACCTTGCGACGAAAGTTCTTCTGGTCGCGGTGACACATAAAACAATACTTCTGTGATTCACCAGGCTTGCCGTTGCGCAAGAGATAGCGCTCTGTGGAGGCGTGGGGGTCGTGGCAGTAGCCACAGTTGGCGCGGTTTACCGGCTTATGCTTGAAGCGCAGCTTGCGAGCGCGCTCGATCTCGCTGTGGCAAGGCAAGCAAAGCTTGGCCTTGGCGACAGGGATCTCCATCTGCCCCTTTTTGTGCCATGGGCCAGCGAGACCCTCGATGAGCGGGCGATGGCAGGGTCGGCAGGATCCAACACCGATGGGGCCATGCACGAATTTTTCTTTGGGGGTGACCAGCTTTTCATGACACCCAGATTTGCGACAGCCGTCGTTGGGGCCTTTTTGGGGCTTGGCAAGGAGTGACATCGGCAGAAGAAGAGCCGTGACGACCAGGAGGAGAGCGAGATGTTTACGACATGGAGGCATTTACATTTCCGACAAACGCCATCCTATTTCTTCTTGCCGAATCCGTAAATGGTAATACGACGTGGGCCGTATTGGCTGACGACAACAACGAGGGCTTCCACATGGAAATCGCTCGCAATGTAGCGATCCATGGCGGCCAGGCTTTCCTTGTCGCGGGAGACATGGATGCCGGCAGGCAGGTAGAGGCCACCGGGCTTTCCCGTGTTTCCACCAAAGAAGAGCAGGAGTTTGCCTTCTTTGTTGAAAATCTGCACGTGCTGGTTTGCCGCATCCACTATCCAGACCCGGCCCGCCGAGTCCACAGCCACGCCTTTGGGCCTAACGAGTTGACCTATCCCCTTGCCCAGACTCCCAAACGTGGTGAGGAGATCTCCTTGCGACGAGAACTTCTGCACTCGACCTGTTATTGGCTCCGACACATAAATATTGCCTGGTCCATCCAGCGCAACGTTGGTTGGGAATGAAGTCTTTCCTGGTGTGGCACCTGGCCCGCCGAACTCCCTAATCTTTGCGCCAGTCTCCTTGTTCAACACATAGATCTTGTGCTTTTTCACATCAGAGACAACCAACTCTTCGCCTCGAATAGCAACCCCCGAGGGGACAAGACCCAGGCCACGGCCCATGCTCCTCACGTGGCGCCCCTTGTGGTCGTAGACCATCACCTCCTTGCGGCCCGTATCGGCGACGAAGAGTGACCCCTTGCTGTCGAAGGCCATGTTGATGGGCACCTTCAACTTGCCCATATGCGAATCGCCTGAAAGACGCGTGAAACGCTTACGCTTCAAGTCGACCACATGAATCGTGTGACTTCCCGTATCAGAGATAAAGAGTTTGCCCTTGTGACAAATGGCAGCATAGGGCTTGCCGAAAACCACGCCCTTCTCTCTCTTCCTACCCAACAAGGCCGCCCCCACTTCACTGCGCTGCT
>JAFCZD010000750.1 GCA_019314525.1 Deltaproteobacteria bacterium | reverse complement strand
GTGATCACGAATGACTTGCCAGCATGGTGTTTCGACGAGAGGGAGATCTCCACACGATCGAAGAGCGGGCTTGCAAGACTGTAACGCGTTGAACCGGGGTCAGGGTAAAACCCCATCGCCGAAAAGACATACCAAGCGGAGAGCGTGCCCGCATCGTCGTTGCCGGGCAGGCCGTCCGGTTGGTCCGAAAAATACTGCTCCATGGCCGCGCGGATTTGTTCTTGGGTGCGCCAGCTCTCGCCAGAGAAGTGGGTAAACAAGTAGGGCGTGGCCATGTCCGGCTCGTTCCACATCACGAAGCGCCCGGTGTCGAAAAACGCCTGGAGCTTGTCCACCAGCGCCCCTGCCCCGCCATGCATCGTGGCCAGGCCTTGGGGATCGTGAGGCACATAAAACGACCAATGATGCGCGGTGCCCTCCACATAACCTGGGCCTCCGGCGTTGGGGTAAAAACGGGAGCCTTCCATCGCGTCCGCATCAAAAGGCGTGAACCAACCGCCATCGCTGTTTCGTGGTCGCAGCAGGCCCGTCTCTGAGTCGAAAAGCTCTCTCCAGCGCTCTGCCTGCTCACCAAAGATCGTGGCATCCGCCGCCTCTCCCAAAAAGGCGGCCACCTGCGCCAGCGCCCAATCGGCGAAGGCATACTCCAACGTCGTGGAGACGGGGCCCCAGACCGTCGCGGCCTCCTCCATGGGCACATAACCCAGCTCCCAGTAGCTCTGCGCGCCTAAGCGATGAGGCGTGGTTCCCTTGTCCAGCGCCGCGTCGCGCATCACTTTGTAGAGCCCTGATGCGTCGAAATCTGTCAGGCCCTTGACGACGCTATCGGCCACCACCACGGCGAGGGGATCACCCACCATGGGGTTGACCTCATAGGCTCCTAGCTCCCACAGGGCGGGGCGACCGCTCTCTGCAGCCATGGCCGTCAGAGAGCGCAGCAACTCGAGCTGCTTTTCCGGGTAAACCAGAGTCAGCAAGGGGTGCACCGTGCGGTGCGTGTCCCAGAGGGAAAAGACCGTATGCCGCTCATGTCCTACCCTGGCCGTGGGGTCTGTGCCGATCTCGTCAATAGCCGTGTCACCCTCTCCGCCCATCACCAGGTAGCCACCGTCGACGTCGCTCGACACCGAAGGGTGCAAGAGCGTGTGGTAGAGCGCGGTGTAGAAGGTCGTGCGTTGCGCTGCCGTTCCCCCCGAAACTTTGATTCGGCTCAGCGCCTCCTCCCAAGCTTCGAATGTTTGCTGGTGCACCGCCTCCAAGCTGCGTGTGCCCACTTCAGCGTCGAGGTTGGCGCGCGCCCCAGCCAGGCTCACCAACGAGACCCCCACGCGGGCGGTGATCGTGCGCTCGGCACCAGTGGTATCGAAGCGCATGAACGCGCCCACCTTGAGCCCACTGCGCGATGCTGCAGAGCTCACGTCTTGGGCCTGCCAGGTTCCGCTGGAGACCGCCGCTTGATCGAAGCGGATCACGAAGTGCACGGTTTGCCTGTTGGATTTGAGACAGAAGAGCCCCGTCCGCGCCGAGCCCTCGACCTCTGTGGGGGAGACCACCCGCACCTCTCCATGGCCCGTCAACCAACTCACGGCCCTTCCGGCGTCGATCAACACGTTGGCGTCCCCGGCCTGGGAAGGAAAGCGGAAGCGCACCACGCCCGCTCGACGCGTGGCGCTCGCCTCGAGCCGCACACCGTGGTCGGTGAGATCCACGGCGTAGTACCCTGGCCAAGCCACCTCGCGCGCGTAGCTGGAGCGACGGTCCTCGACGCTTGGGCTCAAGGCTCCCACGCTGGCCGCCAACACCGGCGCGCCGAGATCTGGACAACCCACCCCGCTGAGGTGAGTCAGGCCAACACCGTAGAGGTAAGGCTCTCCATGCCTGTAGCCCGCTGGCGCTACGGGGTTTCCGGCGAGGTAGTCTGTGGGTGAACCATAGAGGTTATGCGGACTGATGGAGACGAGCCCCCAAGGCGCCATAGCGCCGGGGAAGGTGTTTCCGTCGCCTGCTGTGCCGATGAAGGGGTCCACCAGCTTCGCCGCCACCGAAGGAAAAGGTGGATCCATCAGATCAATGGGCAGATCACCCGGCGGCTGGCTGGGTGAATCGGCGCAGCGAGACAAAGACATCAGGACGATCACGATCAACAGAGGTTGGCGCAGCATGGGACGTCTATAGCGCAAACGAGGTCTTGCTCCCAATGCGTGAGCCAGTCGCGAATTCCTTTTCACGTCATTTCCGCGCACGCATGCACGCGGGAATCTACCTGGATGCTGTCGCCCCGCCGCTGGCGAGGCTCCCGCTTTGCCGCTAGAGTGCCCCCCGTCAACGGGGAGCAGCCCCACCTATGCATTGGAGCGAACCATGGGGCAAGCCGACATTTTGCACCTTCGGACGATCCCCCTCAGCCGCCGCGAGACCTTCACCCTCGGGAACCAACCACGGGTCGCCTTGCTCGTCTACCACCGACGGGGCGTAGAGATGACTCCGCTGGTGGAGGCGCACCCCATCGTCGTGGGGCGAGAGGCTCCCGCTGATGTGCTCATCGACTCCCATGGGCTCTCACACCAACACGCACGCTTCGAGCTGAAAGAGGGGCGCGTCTGGGTCGAAGACCTCGGCTCCACCAATGGGACTTTGGTCAACGGTGAGAAGGTTGAGCGCGTCGAGCTTGAACCCGGTGCAGAGGTCAACCTGGGTGGTGTGCTGGTCTCGGTCAACACCCTGGCCCCGGCCGAAGAAGAGCCCACTGGGCTGCTCAACCACGAGCGTTTCGTTGACAGGCTCACCGACGAGCTCGAACGCCATCGCACCTTTCATCGCAGCTGCGCGCTCGTGCTCCTTCGTGAGCCAGGGGGAGAACACCTGCGCCATTGGTGGCCCAGCCTGCGCAAGATGCTGCGCACCAT
>JAFCZD010000749.1 GCA_019314525.1 Deltaproteobacteria bacterium | reverse complement strand
CACATGGGTCACCGCGCTCGCACTCGTCACCGAGACCGAGCTTCTCTTCGAGGTCCTGGGGTGCAGCATCGGTGTTGGCATCCAGACCCGCTTCGGCGTCACCGTCAGCGTCGCCTGCATCCGCGGCATCAAAGCCGGCGTCAGTGGTTTGGCTGTCGTCGCCAGCGACTATCGCGTCGCTAAGGACAAGGGGTTGGCACTCGTTGATGTCGACATTACAAACCTTCCCCTCTGGACAGGTCGGGTCTTCTTCAGTGCAATAGTTCTCGTTTTCCCTGGTACAAGCGCCAAGAGCCGCCACGAAGAGGGTGAGCGTCAGCAAATATACAGCACGTTGAAACATGGATTCCCCTCGTCAATCTGTGGGCAAGTCATCGGGTGGAAACATCGCCACCGCTTGGGCTTCCCGCCAGGACGTTATCGACCCATTCCCTCTAAAGGTTGCATATGTCAACGCATGTTTTCTATTGTCGGGAAATTACGACAACAGTTGGCGCACTCCGCACTGAACACACCAACCCAGTGCAGGCCCCCACACCACATGCTAGGTTGATTTCATGAAAACTTGGCACAATTTCGTTCTCTTCGTCACTCTGGTCCTCCTAGGCCTGACAATGGGCTGCACAGGTGACGACTTCGGCGCCACTCCAGACCTCAGCACTGATCTCGCCGCGGACATGGACACCCATACGCTCACCGATTCAGGAATCGTTGATGGGGAGGATCCCCCGGTGGAGATGCAAACCCCAGACGCGTCACCGGATCTGCCTACTTCAGGGTCTATCGCCTTCGAATCCTACCGAAACGACGGGCGCCCTGAGATCTATCTGATGGACGTTGATGGGACTGACATAAAACGGCTAACCACTAAGGGTGGCAGGACGCCGCGCTTTTCGCCTGACGGCCGTTGGATTGCGTACCAACTGCCCTCGGATAACTCTACGAGGCTAATCCGACCTGATGGCAGTGGCGACAAGCATCTCCATGGAGGCGTCCCCTGGTTCTGGCACTACGACGGAAGCGGCCTCGTGGTGCAGGACAATTGGGACTTTTTCACCGTCAACCCCGAGGATGGGACAGCGACGCTCTTCTTTCGTCGCTCGGACTTTCCTAAGCTAGAAAACAAGATTCTCCAACCAGGTGGCATCACAGCGGATGGACGCTACTTAGTAGCAGCCTCAGACCGCTACCGGGACGGGTTCACTGGCGACAACGGCTCTTTCAAGGCCAGCTTCGCCGCCATCCTGCTCGACATGCAGGACAAGACGAAGCTCTACTTCTTTGGCAATGGATGTGCTCCCCGTTCTGCTCCAGGAGGCGACTGGGTCTACCATGTACGTGGTGATGGTGACACCAACCCAGATATCTACCATATGAACGTCAACGACATCGCTACCCGAAGTTCCTATGAGCCCATCATCGATCTCGCCGACGCTGACTGGGGACACACCTATTTCCCAAAGATCTCTAACGACAATCAGTGGCTTGTCTATGGCGCCTCAACCGGTTGCCATGACCAGAGCAGCTGCGACTACGAAATCTTCATCCACCGCCTGAGCGCCCCGAAGAATCAACGCAAGCGCTTGACCTTCGACCCCGCCAACGATCGTTCACCCTCTCTTTTCGTTGGCGACCTGCCCTAACCCGCTCCCATCTAGCCCGGCTGCCGCACTTTCACCACCCGATTCCCCTCACCATGCGGCACAACGGCCGAGGATGCTTCATCCTCCCCTGCACTGCCGCACTTCCACCACCCGATTCCCCTCACCATGCGGCACAACGGCCGAGGATGCTTCATCCTCCCCCACGCTGCCGCACTTCCACCACCCGATTCCCCTCACCATGCGGCACAACGGCCGAGGATGCTTCATCCTCCCCTGCACTGCCGCACTTCTCAGAAAATCCGGAAAGACGGCCAACAAAACACGCAACAAATTCTCCCAGTGACCGAGAACCTCTCCATGGAAGCCTTGGCGCAGCATCTGATGTTGAGATTGAAAGACGGACGCGTCATCGCGCCAGACCCACTCGATCGGCGCCTCATTGCCAGGATAGTGCTCAACCAAGCGCGTGATCATCAACTGCTTGTCTTCGCGCTCGTGGATTCACACCTTCACTTGGAGGTCGTTGAGCCCTTCGCCAAGGCCATGGAGCTTGCACGATGCATCGAAATCGCTGTCACGCTTCGCCTCCGTCCCAAAGTAGGCTTCGCTCCAGCTCACCCAAAGGCCATCAGAGACCAATCCCACCTCTACCACTGCTTCGACTACATTCTTCGACAATATGCACACCATGGGGTGAACTGGGACCCCTTCATGGACGCCAGCAGCTTGCCTGACCTTCTGGGCATGCGACTGGTTGGTCACTATACCGCCCAACATGTGCGGCGACTGCTGCCACGAGTGAAACGCGAAAAGCTTCTGGGCTATTTGGGCATCAGCGCTCTTGACCCTACCGATGCCCCCCTGGACCAACTGGTCAACGCAACATGTGCGGCGGCTTGCCTACCAACCCTCACGGGGAAATCGAGGAAACAACAACGGGCGCGCACCGCCGCCATCACTGCCGCTGGCGACAAACTCAAGGTCAATCATTTGGCAGCCTTGTTAGGTGTTCATCGACGCAGCGTCGAACGCTCACGGCAAAAGCACGCTGACTTAGACTTGGTCGCAGCGATTCGCCTTCAGCTCGCGCTCAGGACAACCACCACCCCAGAGGACGCTGGCGCGTTCTCCGGTGCAAGCCGCCTTCAGAGTCCGCCCCAGTGCTGACACTCCACGGGACAGCTCTGAACACCCCACCACGATACATTTTCTTGAGCCGTGGGGAGGCCCTTTTTTCACTCTAAAGAAGGAGGGCAGCCTGTGACCAAGGTGAACGGTGAGGACGTGCCTCGCCATGCAAAAGGA
>JAFCZD010000209.1 GCA_019314525.1 Deltaproteobacteria bacterium | reverse complement strand
CAGTGCCTCACCACCCACAACGTGAACTGCGACACCAACAATGCCAACCCCGCCAACTCATCTGATGTCATCGTTCATGTTCCTGTGACCTGCCAGAGTGCTGGAACGTGGAGTTCACCGCCAGTATGTGAATGGAGTTGCAACACAACCTACTGCGAGTACAACGATCAATGCCTGACAACACGTGCTGTCAGCTGTGATGGCAGCAGCACACCCACCAATGCCACGGTTAACATCGCCGATGTCAACATCGCTTGCGCCAACGGGAGTTGGATGGCACCAGCGGAGTGCAGTTGGTTTTGCAATCTCAACTACTGCGACAATAACACGAATACCTGCCAGTACATGCTGGACGAAGAGCGCTTTGACACCAACACAAGCAGCGGCGTCTTTGGCTACAGCTCGTTCTACGGCAACATTGGCGCTGGCATGAGTGTCCAATTGGACAACAACTTCTACCTCGCTCGCTTTGGCTTTGAGTTTGCGTCACTCCCTGCAGGAACAGTAATGCTCTTGGTGATCCGTGACAGCGCCGGAAACCCGCTCAAGACAATCCGGAAGCAGGTAGTAACAGCCAACGTGGGCTGGTTCTACTGGACGACGCACTTTGAGATGGCCGCCAACACCACCTATATTTTCACGACCCAAATCGAAAACGCCTACTCTCTCCAGATTCAATCCAGTGTCCGCGGAGACACTGCAGCGAGTTACCCCCGCGGTAGCGCGTTTAGCGTCAGGACCACCCAAGACGACCTCACGGACTGGTCGCTTTGGACAAATCACAGCTGGGACTACCACCTCCACCTCATCGGTTACCTCAATGGTGGTGCAACCATCTATTCCTTTGAGACAGGCACGAACTCTGGCTATTTTGGCGGTGACGCCTCACCCATGCGAAATGTTGGCAACGGACAAAGTGTTGTGCCATCCGCCAATCTCCTCGTCAGTTCCTTTGCGCTGAACTTCACCGGGACTTTCCACAACACCAACGAGGAAGTGCTCACACTTAACCTGCGACGCAGAGACGGTACGATCCTGGAGACCTTTGAGGCTCCATTAGCCCCAACATACTCAGGAGGCTGGTTTCCCTGGGACATGGGGGGGATCGTGCTCTGCGACAACGAGGAGTATGTATTCACGGCTCATGTGAAGAACGGTCTTGGTCGAGACATTGCAACTGGTATTCGTGCGAACGCCAGCGGCGGTTTCAACGACGGCCAAGGATATGCAGCAGTGATCACGACATCACCCCAATCGCTCGATGATTGGGACGAGTGGTATCAGAATTCGACCTGGGATTATCATTTCCGCATGGAAGCTGGAAAATAGTCCCAGCCGATAACAGCGTGCCGCCCCATTTCCTTCGCATCTCGAAGTTCGCTAACATCTATTCCTATGCACCACTCTCCCTCAAGACCACTTCTACCCATAGTCCTCTGCGCTCTTGTCGCTGTCATCGCCACGCCGGCATGCGACTCGCCCACCACTCCTTCCACAGATTCCGGCGACAACGGACAGGACCTCATGATGGACGCGAAGGGTCAGAGCGACACGTCCCACGAAGCGAGCGGTCCCCTGCCCTTCAACGCTGAGTTCGACACGGGGTACGAAGCCAACGAGGCCGTTGGCTGTCATTGGGAGGGCTCTGCTCTAGCGTGCGGAGAAGATTCGCTGGCCCATGGGCGCCTCGTCTTCTTCGAACCCCAGTCCACAGACGATTGGACAAACTGGGACTTCGAGCGCGCAGAAGCCATGATGTACGTTTATTACGAAGCTGGCGCGCCGCCAACCTCACGCTCCGCGCGCATCATCGATGATCCAACCCTGGCGGGTAACAGAGTGCTTGAGCTACACGTCACCGACGCCACCATCGTTTCGGATATGGAAGGGCACACAAAAGGACGCGTGCAGACGAACGTCGACATCCCCGCACCCCTGACAGAACTCTATTATCGGCAACGGGTGTACTTCCACCCCGACCTACAGCACCTGCTCTCCTACCCTCTAGACGGTGATCCTTGGTGGCTCAGCATCATGCTTCAAGAAGTACGCGCAGGCAGCCCGCCCAAAGACGACCCCTATTCGTTCTTGATGGACACCTTCTTGGTGCCGGATTTCGCCAACCAAAACTTCAAGCTGGCGATTATGGGCAAGAAAAAGGCCCTCGGCGATGCTCTTTGGACGCCCGTTTGGAGCAGCGCCGACGCTGAAACGGCCGTGCCCCTTGGTGAGTGGTTGACGATCGAGTCGGCCTACAAACAGGGCGACGCAAGCAGCGGCCGCTATGTCATCGTGGTCTGGCGTGAAGGCGCCAAAGAGCCGCTCATCGTGCTCAACCGAACCACGTGGACGTACAACCCAGACTCCCCTCTGCCTGTGGCCCTCAACGCCTGGAATGGACCGCAGAAGCTCTATTCCAGCGACAACGTATTCCACCACATTCGCGACCAAGGCGGCGCAGCCCGCATCTACTTCGACGACTTCGAGGTGAGTGGCTCCTGGCCTGCTGGATGGGTCCCCCAAGATTCAACGGCGACGAGCAATGAAGGCCCCTGAGGACCCCCAGCTAAAGGGCCTCCGAGAACAGCTCGCGCGTCTCCGCGTCGAGGAGGTGCAGCAGCGGCTGCTCAAGGCCCTGGTGCTCTGGGAAATGAACTATGTGCGTGAGGCTGTCTCGCAGTTTCGCGTCACCGCTGAAAATGTCCTGCACCGGCTGGTAGCGCACGCGGCAGCTCTAGACGCAGCCGCGGCCAAGCAACGCGTCGACATGCTCGCCCGCGGACAGGCCGGCAAGGTCATCGACTGGCTCTACCGTGATGCCAGCGTGATCCCGGCGCGAGTGGCGTTGCATCTTCATACCCTGCTCGGCTGGGGCAGCTACGCCAGCCACCACCAACAGGAGGGACATAGCATCGAGGTGGGTGACCTCGGCGTCCTGATCACCATCGCCATCGACCTCGAAGACTGGGTGGTTCAGAAGATCGATGGTGGCGACTCAATCCTTAGCGACCATGTCGGTGACGAAGAGCTGGCCACGGCCATTGCTCGTGCCACACACAAGGGCGTGCCCCCTCTGGCATCAGAGGCGTTGATCCAAGCCTTGGGCGAGGGGCTCACCGCCGACGCTCATGGCTTCAGAGATCAAAATGGGGGCATCGAACTCTTCTGGAGCCAACCTCTCGCCCGAGAGGGCGCCCCATCGGCCTACCATGGTTTGCGCGCCTTCGGCCCCGAAGATGCTCCCCATTTCTTTGGACGAAATAAGAGCCTCCAGGAGGTCTCCGCGGGGCTGGCAGATCACCTCCCCGTGCTCTTGTCGGGAGAATCGGGGGCGGGCAAGACATCCTTGCTACGCGCAGGTGTGCTGCCCAAAGCTTTGGCTGCGCACACGCCCGTTCTTTATCTCAGTGAACCCTCGGCGACGTTGCTCACGGCCACCATCAAGATGGTTGGCGCGTGGCCCTCCAGCCAGCCCTTGCTACTGGTCGTCGACCAATTCGAGCGCGCCATGTTCGGTGACGTGCCCTCGGATGAACGCCAGCTGGCGCTGGAGTTTTCCCTGCGCGCCGGAGCTTGGGCGGGTATTCAGTTCATCGCCGGCATCCGTGAAGATTACCTGGGCCGTTACTGGCGCGAGACCGCCCGGATTGACAGCGAGCGCTCGGCGAGGGTCCGCGACAGGCACAAGCTGGTGGTCCTCGACCCCATGGGGTTGCACGCAGCAGGCGAGGTGATCACGGGCATCGCTGCGCGAGGCGGGTTGTCCATAGACTCACCCTTCATGCACGATCATCTGCTGCCAGACCTTTGCGTTGATCATGGTGTGCCCGCGGTTCATCTGCAGATTGTGTGCATGACCCTCGTGGAAGCTGCGCGAACGCGCGCGTCAACGACCATCGACGAGACGCTTTATGACACCCTCGGCGGCGCCCAGAAGATGCTCTCTGAGCATTTGAGCCGGGCGCTCTCCTCAAGCCACTACGACCAACGCAGGGTCATCGCACAGACGATTCTCAAGCGCCTCGCAGGCCGCGAGGGCCGGCGCTGGGCTGACCATGGCGACCTATGGCAAGCCTTACGCCGAGGCGGCCACCAGGTTGACGAATTGGAGCTCGTGGAGCTGCTCACGCGGCTGCAGCAGGACCGGCTGGTGGTCACGCGTCGGGGCGAATCCATCTCTTCGCCTATGGTCTCCCTCAGCCACGACGTCCTGTCCGCCAAAGTCCTCGGCTGGACGACTCGCGAGGAGGCCGAACGCGGACAAGCACAGGCCGTGCTCGATCACGCCCTCAAGCAATGCACCGAAGATCCCCACAGCGAGCCCCTCTCGGGCAAGAACCTGCGCCTCGTAGAAAACCATGGGCAACAACTCGAAGGGCTGGGATCCCCCGCGGCGGTGGTCCTGCTGAAGCGCTCGCGTCGCTTGCGACTAACGAAACGCTCCATCCTCGTCGCGCTGGTGCTCTCTGCGGCGGTGGGCGTTGTCTTCGGCGCGTTCCAATTTCGCGCCGCGCTTCGTGAGCAGGTTCGCGCCAAAGAGGCCGCAGACCTTGGCGTCCTGCTCTCTGCCCGCATCGCCATGCAGCGCGACCCAAGCCTGGCGGTAGCGTGGCTGCGACATCTCTCTCTTCGTGGCCAGGGCATCGCCATCCGCTCCATGCTCGACGAGGCGAGGCAGCGTGGTGTCGCCCATGTGCTCGCCGGCCATAGAGCGTTGGTGACGTCCGTCGCGTTCTCCCCCAGGGGGCACACGCTCATCTCAGGCGACCGAGACAACATCGTACGCTTCTGGGATTTTCGGCGGGCCAAGCCTTTGCGAAGGCAGCTCTCAGGGCATACAGGCTTCATCACCCGAGCCGTCTACTCCCCCGACGGCTCCATGATCGCAACGAGCAGTTGGGACAAGACCATTCGCTTATGGCACGCGAAGACCGGTGAGCCCGCAGGGCGGCCACTCAAGGGCCATCGGCATTGGGTCTATGACGTCGCCTATTCTCCCGATGGCAAGATGCTCGCGTCCGCTGGATATGGGGGAGAGATCCGCCTCTGGCGTGGGCATGAGGGTATGGGGACGATCCGCGCCAGCGATGAAGGCCTGCTATGCGTAGCCTTCTCCAAAGATGCCAAACACGTGCTCTCCGCAGGCCTCGATGGCGTCGTGCGCGTGTGGAACCTTGAGACAAAGGCTCTCACCCATGCCTTCGAGGGGCACAGCGGCGCTGTCTACGCCCTGCGTGTGGCCGCCGATGGCGACACCATCGTCTCTGCCAGCATCGACTCGACGGTGCGCGTCTGGTCTCTTTCCACGGAAAAATCCGTGGGCATCCTTCGTGGTCACTCCGATGGAGTCATCGCCCTCGCGGTATCGCCCGACGGAAAAATGGTGGCTTCAGGCGGTGAAGACAAGCTGATCCTTCTGTGGGACCTCCAGTCACGCGCTCCCGCTGGGGTCCCCCTTCGCGGGCACATCGGGTTTATTCGCGCCCTGGCCTTCTCTTCGGATGGCGCGACCCTCGCGTCAGCAAGCCAGGACCAAACTATCCGTGTCTGGAACTTGCCATCTCGCAACACAGGTGGATCCGAGAGGTCTCTTCCCCACAATTCTTGGGTTCAGGCCATCGCCGCCACGGCCAACGGACAACTCCTCGCCACTGGGACCCGACGCGGCGTGGTGCAGCTATGGTACGCGGACAGCTCGGCACCAGCGAGCGACCCGATTCAAATGCATGATGACGCCGTGAGCGACCTGAGCTTCACGCCAGATGGAAAACTGCTGGCATCAGCCGCGCGCGACGGCACAATCCGCCTGTGGACGGTGGGCAAGGATGCCCCCCACCCCGCCAACCATTCGACACAAGGTGGAGGGGTCTACTCGCTGGCTTTCGGAGAGCACGACATGCTCGTTTCCGGAGCCGGCGACGGCACACTCCAACGTTGGCGTGTTTCCTCCAAAGGTGCGCTGCGCGCTGAGGGCTCTGCCGTGCTCGCGCACAGCAAAGCTGTCCTCACCCTGAGACGGGCACCCCATGGCGCCCTGCTGGCCTCAGGGAGTCGCGATCAGCTCGTGCGCTTGTGGCATAGCGCGACCTTGAAACCCCAAGGAGAGGCCATGCGTGGGCACACGGACGAAGTGTACGACGTGGCGTTTTCGCCGGACGGGCAACGGGTGGCTTCGGCCAGTGGTGACGGCACCGTTCGAATTTGGAGCGCAGCGTCGCCCACGAGCTCTCCCCTCATTCTGACCGGCCACCAACACTGGGTGCTCTCTGTGGCCTTCTCTCCCAAGGGGAACCTGCTCGCCTCGGGCAGTTCAGACAGCACCGTTCGCCTCTGGGACGCCACGACGGGCCGCCCCCTCGAGGCGCCGCTCTTTGGCCACACCGATTGGGTCTATGGTGTTGTCTTCTCACCTGATGGCAAGCTCCTGGCTTCCGCGTCGGGCGACAAGACCGTCAAGCTGTGGCAGGTAGGCGCGGCAGGCTCGCGCTCGGTGCTCGACGAGATCAACGAGTTGACCAACCTCCACGTCTCAAGCGTAGGAAAAACGACCATCCACTAAGTCAGGTCGTTCCTTTTCAAGAAAAAACCCGGTCAGCTTTGGCTGCTGCCGCCGTCCTTTTCACGACGGAGGCCATGATGACGCAGCACCAAGAGCCAAAATTGAACTCTGTTCTGTTCTCCCTGCAGGGGCTCAGGGAGATCGAAGACCAACGCCTCGCGGAAGAGGCGGCTGCTCTCCAAGAGCAGGCCCGCCAGACGCGTGAGGCAGCCGAACATGCCGAATACGAACGCCTCGCGGCCAAAGAGCGCCAGCGCCTGGCTGCACTCCAAAGAGAGCAAGAGGCCACGGAGACAAGAGCACGTGAGAAGCGCGAGGACCAGCTACGGATTGACGAGACCGAGCGGCGCGCACGGGTGGACGCTGAACTGGTGCTGCAGAAAAGACGCCTCGAGCTGGAACTTCAGCATCAATCGCCTCGAGCACGACGATGGATGTGGATCTTCGTGCCCTTCACTCTCTCCACCCTCGCAGGGGTCGCATTCTGGGCCTTCGGGCAGCGTGACCGGCTTGACACCACGCTGCGTCAAATGCAGACCCTCAACAATGAAGCGAAGCGCGCCGAAGCCGCCTTTGCCGAGCTGCAGCGTCAACACAAGGACCGACTCGCAGACCTGCGCCGCAAGCGCGCCGCCTTGGAGCAGAAGGTGCAACGCGACCGTCTTCATTTGGCAACCGCCCCAAGGCCCAAGCCCAGCAGAAAGACGAGCAGAAAAGACAAACCTCGGCCACGCACAGGACCAGCCAGGGCTGGCCGCGTCGTCATCGCCGATGATTGCAAAAACTCGAATGATCCCCTCTGCGGCATCCTCAAGAGAGGCCCGTGATGTTCAGCGTGCACCAACTTTGATATCGTTTACGACGTTTTGGCGCTCACGAAGAAAGAACAGCATAACATGCTCCGCCAGAGCCGTGATGGGTCACGGGCCGAGCGAGAGCACGCCTATGCCGTGTTGATGGATGATTTTCGTGGGCCAGCCATGAGCGTGATTTGTCGTACCCTGAGAACCGCTGGTGTGGGCATGGAGCATGCCGAAGAGGTCTGGCAACAGAGTGTGTTCAAGTTCTTCGCCGTAGGCGTGCACGCCTACCGAGGGGATGCCAGCGTGCGCACCTATTTTGTCCGCTCAGCCCTCTACGCTAGCGTCGACCTCGTGCGCCTTGCTCATCGTCAGCGCAGCGCCAGCGACCAACTCGACGATTTCGAAACTGACCAACATGCCCCACCCCTCGGTCAGAACATCGAGAGGATCGAGGCCCTTCGGGCGTGCATCGCAGAGCTCTCCACGGATAACGCCAGAGCCATCTCGCTCTACTATCTCGATGAAGCCGGAGGCTGCTCCCAATGCGCCGAAGAGCTGCAGATCAGCAAAGACGCGTTCATGAAGCGCCTCTCACGAGCACGAAGCTGGCTCGCCCAATGCGTCATTCTGCGCATGAAGAGTCATTAGGACCCAAATGACCGACACAAAAGACACCAAGAACAGGGGCCTCTCGAGCGACCAGCTCCTTGGCCCCTTGCACGGCGACGAACCCAGCTCCAAAGACCTCGTGAATGCCCTCGATGCCAAAGCTGATGCCCGAAGGGCTGCGCACGTGCATACTTACCTCATGGCCCACCCAGAGCTCAAAAAAGCCACGAGGGCCGGCCTCGAAGAGGCCAAAAGAATCTCCGCGGCCGACGAGGGAGAGGCCAGTCTGTCTGTGTTAGCCATTGAACTTCCCCCTCTACGCGCCGCCGCCGCCACACCCGCAGCAGGGGCGCCCTTTCCAGATGACCATCAAACCTTGCACGAGGACGCTGTCTTGGGCTTTGGGCTCAGCTATTTTCGACGCGCCCACGAAAGCTTCATCGGCCTCTTCACGGCGAACCCAAATAGCGTGGTCGAGTTCATCGAGTGCCTTGTCGAAGGAGAGGCTCAACCTGTGCAAGAACATCAACCCGGCGAGACTCTCGTCTGTCTTGGCAACACGCACAACCTTCTGGGCAAAACAGTCGTCATCGTGATCGTCCAAGAAGACCAACGTCGCGAGTTTACTCTCAGCGTCGTCCCTGTCTGAAGGTTCGAGGTGCAACCGTGGCTCCAAACACTCGCAGCAGCTCGACATCAGGCTGAGCGTCTCGGCAACGAGGTCTTGGCGTTGGATCTGCTGGCGACCGCGAAGCAGCGCTTCAGTGACGACACTGAAGCACAATTCCACATCCGCAACCTCATGCAGGGGCTCACGCCCACGTCGCCACCGTTAACCTCCGACTCCTCCCGTGTGGGTGAGTGCGGCACCCTCTTGCTTGACGCCGATCAGAGCGGTGAGGCGTTCATCGCACAATTCATCGTGCGGTCTGGCGCGCCACCTGGAGAAGCGTTCTCCCCTTCCATGGCCGACGATTTTCGTCGGGCCATCCGTTTGGCGCAAACCCTCGCCCTCCAGCAGCTGCTCCACGCTGGCGAGCTAGACTCCTCCAAGACCCTACAGCGTGGTGGCCATGGTCTCGCGCTGGTCTGAGCTGCCCGTGGCAGCACACCTTCTCGTCACCGGGAGCGTCACCGCCGACGGGCTCATTGGGGCCGTCTCTGGGCTCGCGAAAAAGGCCGCCTCCGCGTTCCGCGAGCGACCTCTCCTGGAAAAACTCGTCGTACCCAAGGAAGGTTCCGAAAACCTCCAAGACCCACGCATCGTGCGCGTTTCAACCATCGCAGAGCTCATAGCTAGCGTCTTCGGACAAGACGCTCTCACCGCTACAGAAGCAAACCGTGCAGACATCGAGGGGTTGGTGCGCAAGGGCATTGACCTCTACGAGAAGCACAATAACTTCGCTGCAGCCGAGACGCTCTTTGAAGCAGCGTTGGCTGCCATCGCCGTGCAACGCGAAGGCGGCGAACGCACGTTTCGACAAGAGGAGTTCGTGGTGCTCTGGCGTTTGGGATCGTCACTGATTCACCGCGGCGCGGTTGAACGCTCAACGGAACTCTTCGCCCGCGCAGATGCCCTTGGCGCGCAACTCTGGGACGAACAAGCAATCGCTCCTCGGGAGTTTCTTGGCTACCGGGCAACCCGAGCCGTGTTGCTTCGCGACAGCTACCAATACGAAAAAGCAGAAGCCACCCTCCATGAGACGCTGAAGTTGCAGCGCTCTTTGAGACAGGGGAAACGACAACTCGCCAAGACCCTCGGCAACCTCGGTGAACTCCTGAGCTTCAGAGGCAAATTCCAGCAAGCAGAGCGGGCTCTCGTGGAGGCCAAGGACTACCTGGAGGCGTCCTACCGAGAAGAGCTACCTCGGGCCCACTGCAA
>JAFCZD010000208.1 GCA_019314525.1 Deltaproteobacteria bacterium | reverse complement strand
TCGACGTTGGTGCAGCGTCCGTCGCGGATGTCGAAGCTCCAGCCGTGCAGCGGACAGATGACCTCGAAGCCCTCGAGGTCGCCTGCGGCGATGGGGCCCGCCGCGTGGGGGCAGAGGCCGTCGGTGGCGTAGGTGCGGCCCTCGACATGATAGAGCGCGAGCGGGCGGTCTTCCCATGTCAGCGCGTGAGGGTGATCTTTGGGCACGTCCTTCTCAAGAGCGAGAGCACGATAACCCAAGGCCTCGAGTTCTTCTTTGCGTGTGTTCATACCCGGAGCCTATCGTCCTTGGAGGGCGCGCGCGAGTCACATGCGTCGGTGGTGCACCGATGCGCGAAGGGTTAGCATCTGCTCAATGGAAACAGTCTTCATAGGCGCCGTTGTCGCGGCATTCGGCGGCGCGCTCTTCGTCACAGGTTGGGAGTTCTTCTTTTCGACCGATGCCAAGGCACGCCGAAGGCTGCGCAAAGCCGCAGCGGGCACCATCGCCGAAGCTCACGATGGCGAAGTGGTCAAGCTCGTGGGCACGCTTCATTATGTCGACAGGGCACCCTCGATAGCTCCTATGAGCAAACGCTCATGCGCCGCCTACGAGCTGCAGGTGGAGGAGAAACAATCGTCTGGAAGAAGTAGCAGCTGGGTGACGGTCCTCAGCGACAAGAGCTGTGCTGCCTTCTGGATCGAGGATGCGAGCGGCAAGGCCTTTGTCGATGCTGTCGCTCCCCGGGTTGTTGTGACCATGGATGCCCACCGAAAATCAGGCTTTCTCAATGATGCGCCACGAGAGTTGGAGCGGCTTCTGGCGTCCCATGGTCTGTCGAGCGAGGGCTGGGTCTTCAACAAGACCTTGCGTTACTCCGAAGGCGTGCTCGAGGAAGGTGAAGCTGTCGCCGTGCTCGGCCGCTGCCACTGGGAGCTAGACCCGGACCCCACGGCGAGTGGGGTGGGCTATCGCGACCGACCGCAGCGTCTGGTGATCCGCGCCCCAGAGCCCGCCGAGATGCTGGTCACCGACGAGGTGCGCCTCCTTTGAGCTTAGATGTGCCCATGGCGACGATCCTCGCGCTTGTCTGGACGGTGACGTCGCCTGCTCCAGCCAGCGCCGCGGGGCTCAATGCATCCCAATGCGCCGCATTGCAGCATCTGGAGCTGGTGGAGGCTTGGCCCGCGTCCTGCGAGCATTGCACCATGAAGCTCTCCTTCGAGGTCGCGCTGCGTTTTGTCATGAAACGCCAAGAGGACTCCCAAGAGGGTGACTCCGAGCGGGTGTGCCAGGAGCCGGTGATCCAACAAACGCTGCGCCTCGAGCCAGGGTTTGTGTCTGCGACGAAGGCGCGCTATGGGGCGTGCGCGCCGCTGGTGCTGCGGCGGATAGGGCGCTGGTTCGAAGATCTGCAGCTCGCAGAGGAGGAGTTGGAAGAGCTTCGACGTCCCATCGTGCGCAAGGCTCTTGGCGCTGTGGCCTACCGCTTTCGTCCGGAGGTGCTGCTCTCTGTGGCTCTCGAGGTGCGAGTGGCCGAGCTTGCTCGACGTTTTCGTCGACGCACGCGGAGGGGCTTGGTGGTCACCAGCGGGCGCCGCACGCCCCTTGCTCAGGCGGGCGCGATGCTGATCAAGCTGCGGCTGGGTGGGCGGCTCTTTCGTCTCTATCGCAATCACGTCGCCTTGGCCGAAATCATGCGGGCCTACAAACAAGCCCGCCGCAAGCGGTTGACGCGCCGAGAGACTGTCGCGGCCTTAGGGGCGGTCATCGCAGAGCAGACCCAGCGCGGCGTATTCCTCTCCGAGCACCTCAAAGACAACGCGGTGGACATCCGAACTCGGGGGCTGAAGCGGCGGCATGTGCGCTTGCTCGAGCGGTTGGCGCGACAGGAGCCTGGGGTGCGGGTCAAGCGTGAAGGTCGGCCTCCCCATCTGCACCTCGCCTTTCCAGAAAAGCGTTCCCACACCCAATGAATCACCGGATTTCCGTTGGGCTGTGTATGATGACGGTAGAGGAGTCGACCATGTGCTATTTGCGCTCACTTTCGTTCATCATCAGCTTCCTGGCCATCTTTGGCGCTGAGGCGGCGGCTCAATGGCGAGCTTGCCAGTCCCAGCTGAAGATCAGCACCGAGCCTGCTTCGCAGGTGGTGGTCGCGGGGCAGCCCATGGAGTTGATCGCGCGCGAGGGTTGCCGAGGAGAGAAGGAGCCCGCGGTGCGTTGGGAGATGTGTATCGCTCCGAGCAAGGTTTTCACGCGGATGCAGCCCATCTCCCTTGGTTCCGGGCGCTGGCAGTGGATGACGCCCGTGGCTGGCGAATATCGGATTCGCGCCACAGAAGTCACGAGGGGCGACTTTGTTGAGATGGTCGTCTTCGTGGCGGGGCAAGGTTTGGCAGCGGCAGAGGTGCGCTTCATGCCACAGGTCAAACGCAAGCAGCCTTTGGATCAGAGCAAGCCGCTGCGCGTGGTGTGGGTCGGTTCGGCTCCGGGGCCGCGCTTCACCATCCCCTGGAGCACAGGGAAGGGGAAGCGCAAGGGCAGCGAAGCGCTCTCGTTACCCTTGGGTCGCTACGATCTCTATGCCACGCGGGTTGGCGGCGGCGAAGCTCGGGCGAGGGTGCACATCCAGCGCAAGGGGGTGCTCAAGCCTCGTCTCTCCGGGGCAGAACTCTCAGTGGACTTCGGTTGGGCGCCCAAGGGCATGCGCATCCGTGCTGAGCTGCACGAAGCGGACGGGCGCATCGAGAGGCGCGACGTCGCCGCCGATGGCCGGCTCTGGTTCTCCTCTGTGGTGGCCGGGCGCGCCGAGCTCACCTTGAAGGTCGGGGGCCGCGAAAAGAAGCTGAAGATCACGATCCCCTCCGCGGGGCGCGTGGAGCGCGTGCTCTCGGCGGCGCGCTTGCTCGCGGGGGAGCGTCATCTCGAGCCAGGGTCGTGGCGCACGCTTCCCGGCGCGTCGCAGACTGAAACAGCGACGGGACCTGCGCCCACGACGGCTGGGGGCATCATGCAACTCGAGCGTGGTCGCCTGGTGATGGTGGGCGCCAAGGAGAGTTGGTGGTTGCAGGGCAAAAAATGGCTGCATCAACCTCTTGGCGGCCTGCTCTGGCGGACGCCCCCCGTGGCCGTCGCCATAGCGGGGGAGAGCTGGGCTTGGGTTGGGGGAGAGTTGGGCTTTCGCACACCGGTGACCTATCGCAACCCCAATGGCCTGAGCCAAGAACTGTTGCGCTTCGGCGACCCCTGCCAGGCCACAGGCATCGCCGCTATCGGCAAAGCTGGCTTGGTGGTGGTGGGGCTCTGTCGTGATCGTCCAGGCGCGCCCGTTCGAGGTTTTATCGCCGAGCGCACCACGCGCGGTTGGAGTTTTTCCCGCGCGCCTCGGGCGTTGCGTGGCGTCGCTGCCCTCGGAGGTCGCGTGCAGGCCTGGGGCGCTGGCGGTCTGGTGATGGAGCGCAGCAAGAAGGGGTGGCGGCCTGTGGCGCTCAAGACCTCAAACGGCGCCCCCGAGGCATCGAATTTGAAGGCGGGCCTCGTGGTCTTCGATGGCCTCTGGCTGAGCGATGGCCACCGCGTCGGCTTTCGCAGCAAGAGCAAGGGGCTTCAATGGTTCGACCTGAAGAAAAAAGGTCGCCCCACGCAGGTGATGCAGCTGGCGACGGCGGCTGAGGGTGAGGTCTTCGTGCTGCTCAATCGCGCGTCAAGAGGCAAGCGCTGCGAGCTGCAGCGACACAGCGTGGTCTTGCGCCTCGGGCGCGGCGGCAAGTCCGTGGCCGTGGACGAGCGCCGCGCGATCTTCTGCACCTGCGACCGCCTTCGTTCCCCTTGCCGCAGCAAGGGCCGCAAGCCCGTCTCTTCCATCGCTGGCGACGGCGACGCCTTGTGGGGCTTCACCGACCGGCCCAGCGTTCTTTAGGTATCGGTCGTTCCCACCCAAGGCATATAACTCGTGAGGGAGGCGTCGGCGCTCAGTTCATCGAAGAGTTGCTGCTCGGCTGGGCTCAGGGTTTGTCCCTCCTGCTGGCTTTTGGCTCTCAGTTGCTGCGCCCGCTCCAATTTCTTGAAGCGTGCGTAACCGTCCAAGGTGTCCCGGAGGAAGCTCAGTGGCGCCCGACCGCTCTGGCCCTTGCCATCGAGTTCGGCCAAGAGCGTGGCGATCTTCTGATCGATCTCGCGCTCAGGGTGGGGCAAGAATTGCCGAGCCACCTCGAGCACCACGTAGCTTCCCGCGTCGTATTCGTTGTTGTCCGCGTCCACCACGCGCAGATCGCTGCGCAACTTCCATCCGTCTTCCACCGGCAGACGAAAACCAACGTAGTAGCCCGGCTGTAATAATTTATGCCGCGTTCCCGCAGGCTGCACCTCCAACTTGAGTCGCTTGTCGAAGATCTGATCGTGATCATCGAGGGAGTTGGCGAGCTTCAAAAAGGCAGGGACCGCAAACCCCACCGCGGCGGCGTAGGGCGCGAGGGCCGGAAGGGCGACCGCCGCGCTTTGGGCCGCAGCTTCCACACCCGCGATGAGTTTGGAGTCGATACCGTCCATATCATAGACCTGCACGCGGATGGTGACGGTCTTGCCAGTGAAGTCCCGTTGGCTGAGGATCACGTCGTTGAAGAAATCCTCCTGCCATCCCAAGGGCACGTTGTCCTTGAGGAAGTGCAAGCGACGCACAGCGGGTGCTCGATCCACCTGGAAGGTCGTGGCGATGATGAGGTCGTTCTTGTGGGCCCAATCCTCATGCTCGCGAATCATCACCGCGCGCACACGAAGCGTCAGGTTGTCCGCCGCACCGAGGGTCTGCTCCCCCGTGAAATTTTCCGTCATGTCGCCCAAAGGCGTGGCGCTCATATCATCGGAGGTCGTGGATGGCGTGGGCGCAGTGGCGGTGCCTCGCCAGGTGTACGCTGTCATGGCTTGCCTCGATTCGTTTTTGTTGTTGCGGTCCTGGTTGAATAGGGTCGTCTCCCTTTTCAATCATCCAAATATAACGTAAATCAAGAGTGACGTACGTCATATCTGGCGGGTGTGTTGCCACCCTACACCTCGACACACCGAGACGCGGGAGGGGCTGTCCATGACCATTCTTACACGGAGCGTGAGGGTGCTTCTAACTCCGACCCTGTTCGTCGCGCTGCTCGGCGCGGGATGTGTTTCGTCGACCCCCGTCACCCCCGACGACCAAGGAGCGAGCGACCACGACGTCGGGGTCGCGGATGTCTCCACCGACATGCACGCCACGCCCGACCGGGGCACCACGCTTCCCGACGGCCCCATGCTAGATAGTGCGCTGACCACCGCCGACCTGCTGCTCGCCGACGCGGGGATGGGCTTTCCGCAGGTGCTCGAAGGCGTGTGGCTGGTGGGCTGGGTCGGTGGCCTCAACCGCTTCTCCTGGGTCCGCTTCACCCTCACCTCAGCGACGGGGGGCAGCGCGGAGATCCTCGCCGGAACGTTCTCGTTGGGAACCGTGCCCTATTGGGGTTGCAGCGGCGTGGGCAGCTGGAACGTCACGAGCGAGGCCCAGACTATTCAGCTGCACTACCCCTCGTCCGAATGCACGGGCATGCGCTCGGAGGACTTCACCTTCATCAGCATCGCCAGCGTCACGGAAGACTACCCCAGAGGCGCTCAACTGGCGGCCACCATCGAGGCCGACAGCAGCTCACCCTCCACGATTTCGGGCTACAAATTTCCGCTCTCCCAATGCGCGCCGGATATGAGCGGTTGTATGGACCCGCTCTAGGCGGCCCAGCGGGAAGGCGGAGGTCTACTGCCGCAAAGCGGCGAGCCATGGTGGGGCCAAAACGGCCGAAGATCGCGAGTAGCGCCAATCCCAGCTAGAGTTTTGGCGCTGCGTTTTGGGAAAGCCCAAAAGGGAGTGGCTGCAGCGCGGCTTCGCGAGGACAAAGTGGGAAGCCTGGGCGATGGAATTCCGGCTGCACGCCTGGAGAATCGCTTTCGTGGCAAAGAGGCGGGGCCCTTGGAGATGCAAAAGTGACGCTCGCTCCACCAGGAACGCCACTTTGTTTTCGTGCAGGGTGAATCCCCTTGAGTGTGCCTCGCACTTCGTCCGGGGAAAGCGCCAAGTGTGTCAACGTCTTTGGCGCTTGGACCAACACGAGCCCCAAGGCATCGTGGTGCCACGGCCATTGCAGCAAAGCGGGGCCCGAGAGTGCGGCGCCAGTCTGGCCCCATCCCAGGTCGAGAGCGAAGATCGTTCCCTCGCTCCTGGCCGGCGGCCACCCGAGCGCCAAAGGATCGTCGCTCCCTGGCGCTGCCTCTTGCGCGGGTCGCCAGGGCCTTTGTGAGTCCAACCTTCGCCTGGGCGAAGGGCTTCGACAACACGGTCCAGCTTTGGAGTTATGGGGTGGCGCTTGATGGCAGCGGCAATTGCTACTTCACCGGAGCCTTCGGCAATACCCTGGACTTTGGGGGCGGCCCCTTGGAGAGCCCTTACTCCAAAAAGAGCGTCTTCTTGGCGAGCTATGAGCCCAGCGGCGCTTTCCGCTTTGCAAAACATTTTCCAAGTACAACGTCGCTCACCCGAGGCAAGGCTGTGGCGTTGGACCACGATGACAATATCTATCTCTCTGGGGGCTATGCGTATGAAATCAACTTCGGCGGTGAAGACTTGATGGGGGGAGGGGAGACCGACGTCTATCTCGCAAGGTTCGCCCAGGACGGCACCCACCATTTTTCGAAGACCTTCAGCAGCGGGGGCTTCGCTTGGGGAAACAGCCTCGCCTTCGACAGCCACGGCAACGTGTATGTCGCCGGGAGCTTCGCCGGAAGCGCCGACTTCGGCGGGGGGAGCCTATCCTCACACGGGTATAGCGTTACGCTGGGAGCGCTCTCTGATATCTTCGTGGCGAGCTACGACTCCACAGGCGCCTTTCGCTTCGCAAAGGGATTTGGCGGTTTAGGCTCGGAGCAAGCGAATGCCCTCGCGCTCGATGGCAACGACAACGTCTACGTGGTGGGGACCTTCGAGCAATCCGTGGACTTCGGGGGCGGGGAGTTGGTCAGCGCTGGTGGCACAGACATCTTCTTGGCCAGTTTTACCTCTGATGGTGTGCATCGCTTCTCGAAACGCTTTGGAAATAGCGAGAGCGATGAGGGCCATGCGCTCGCCGTGAGTGGCAGGGGTCACGTGACCATCGGCGGCAGCTTCTCAAATAGCGTGGATTTCGGTGGTGGACCGCTGGTGATGAGCAGCTGGAATGTCGGCTTCTTGGCGAGTTATGACGCTACGGGGGCCCATCGCTTCTCCCTGCCGTTGGGCGATCCGCCCACGGGATCATGGGTCACCGTTCGAAGTATCGTGGCAGATCGTGCTGATAATCTCTACATCACGGGGAGCTTCAACTCGGCGTTGGCGCTCGGGGGCGGTCTGGTAAGCGCCGGGGGCGACGATATCTTTGTGGCTGGGTTTAGCTCCGACGGCACCTATGGCTTCTCGAAAGGCTTCGGGAGCCTGGGAGACGACGAAGGCCTTGGCATCGCGGTGGACGACAGCGGTAACCTATACGTCACGGGCAACATCGATCGGGACGTGGACTTCGGCAGCGGGCTTGTCCCAGGAGGTATCTTCTTCCTCAAGCTCGCCCCGTGATGGCCGAGCGCTCTTTGGCCGGCGGGATGCTATTTGTGCGGCGCTATTTGCGCTATTTGCGCAGTGAGCGCTCGAGCTTGGCGACGACGCGATCCAGCTTGCGGATGGTGGCCTCTTCGAGGTCAGCGCGGCGCGGATCGATCTCGCGGGCGAAGCGCTTGATGCCGTCGGTGGATCCCATCACCGCTGGGGCCAGGGCCGCGGCCCAGCGTGCAACGTCCTTGAGGGGCACGGCGCGCAGCAGCTTGAGGGTGGGGCCGATGAGCTTGCCGCGGTAGTTGACGCTATGGGCGCAGAGGGAGGCGATGACGCCGGCGGCGGCCAGGCCGAGGGGGCCGCCTGCGCGGGCCTTTTCCAGGAGTTCTTCCCGTGCCGCGAAGACATCGCTGGGTTGCGCCTCGACCACCAGCGCCAGCCCGCCATAGGCGGTCTTGGCGAGCTTGCGGCTCTTGTGTTTGGTGGCGTCAAGAAAGTCCGAGGCGAAGTTGGCCACGAGCTCGGGGCGGCGTTTGGCCACCTCGATCATAATCTCCAGGCAGTCCTGCTGCGCGGCAGCGGTGCCCGTGCGCAAGCCCTCGGCCACGCTATGCATGAAGGCCGGCGTGTGCAGGCAGCGCTTCATCAGCTCGGTGTTGGAGTCCTTCTCGCCCGTGGCGGAAGAGAGCTCGTCGAGAATTCCCATGGCGACCACCTCGTTTCTGCGGCACATGGCAACGCGGGCCCACTATACACTCCTGCGTCATGCCCGTGAAAGCGCGAAAGCGGGCATCCAACACTCCTCCGTCATGCCCCGCGAAAGCGGGTATCCAACACTCCTCCGTCATGCCCGCGAAAGCGCGAAAGCGGGCATCCAACACTCCTCCGTCATGCCCCGCGAAAGCGGATATCCAACACTTCTCCGTCATGCCCCGCGAAAGCGGGCATCTTGGGGCAAGCCGAATGACGGATGCCGCATATTGGCGGGCGCCATCACGCGCGCTATCCTTGCGCCCATGAGAGACCTTCATGGGAGCACGACACTCTGTGCGATCGCTGTGCTGCTTTGGGGCTGCAGCGAAGGGGGGCCTTCGCCAGCCACCGATGGCGGCTTGGATGGCCTACACGATACCACGACGGCGCAGCTGGATGTGCCCGCGTTGGACGTGGGTGAAGACGCGTCGGCGGACGCTGGGCTCGACTTCCCATCGCTGCCCGAGGGGGGCTATGACTTCCCCATGAGCGACGCGCCGCTCTCGGGCGCCACCGTGCTCTATCTCATTGGCGACAACAAGGCCGAGGTGGGTTTGCGCACGGTGCCGGCCAACGGCAGCGCGGCGCCGACGCCCGTGGCGGGTTTTTCGGGACTCTTATCGCTGGGCGAGCTCTCCCTCGCGGGGCAGCATACCAGCGTGCCCCTGCGCAGCGATCTTCCTCGCGTGATCGATCAGGGGTTTCCGCGCGTGCGCTTGCCCGATGGTAGCGCTTTGTTCTACGTGCAC
>JAFCZD010000748.1 GCA_019314525.1 Deltaproteobacteria bacterium | reverse complement strand
TCTGAGTTCAGCGGTCTTATCTTCAAGATTCAAGCAAATATGAACCGAGCGCACCGCGACAGGCTGGCCTTCGTCCGTATCTGCTCGGGGTGCTTCAAGCGTGGCATGAAGGTCCATCACGTGCGCACAGGACGAGATATGCGGCTCGCCAATCCAACGCTCTTCCTGGCGCAGGAGCGAAACCTGGTGGAGGAAGCCTTCGCTGGCGACATCATCGGTGTCTTCGACACGGGCATCTTTCAGATCGGCGACACCCTCACCGAGGGATCAACCTTCGAGTTCGAAAAAATCCCAAGCTTTGCTCCTGAGCACTTTTCTCGGCTTGTGTCCCTCGATCCCATGCGCCGCAAGCAACTCTCTCGTGGTATCGAGCAGCTCGCCCAGGAGGGTACAGTTCAGCTCTATCTTCCTCCCCAAGGTCTCGCAGGAGAGATGATCCTTGGCGCGGTGGGCGTGTTGCAGATGGAGGTGACGAAGTTTCGCCTCGAAAATGAATATGGCGTCAAGGTGAGGCTCGAACCCCTCGACTACCAGATGGCTCGCTGGGTCTCCTCAAAAGATGGCAGCGCTGTGGACCTCAACGCCCTACGCAAGGCGTGCTCAGGGCTCGTGGTGGTGGATGTGAAGGGTCGAGCCGTCGTCCTCTTCGAGCGCGAGTGGTCGGTGGGTTTTGCCCAGGATCGCCTGTCAAACGTCGCCTTCGCCGAGACAGCCCAAGGCGTCGTGGTTCGCGACGGCCACGGAAAACGACGCTAGATCGCTCGCCTTGAACGCCCTACATCGCCGATGTGGAGCGCGACCTCGCGGTCGCAGGTCTCGGAGATCTCAGACATCCTCCCTTTTAGTGCCAACAGAAAACGCCAACAGCTGGACAGCGCCTCCACTTTCTGGCAAAAGAAACACTACTATCTACGGGTGTGGACGTCGCTTCGGCTTTCACGCAAACATTTGCGGAGAAAAACATGTCAGTTGGAACCATCAAGAAACTTACGGATCGTGGCTTTGGATTCATCACCACGGATACCGGCGAACTCTTCTTTCACATGTCAGCCCTACAGGGCTGCACTTACGATGACCTTCGTGAGGGGCAATCTGTAGAGTACACTGAAGGCCAGGGCCCAAAAGGTCCGCGCGCCGAGAATGTGAAACCAGCCTAACCTCCCCTGTTTTTTCCCAAGCGCGTCACCGAGCTGCTTGGTTCAATCCGGCAGCTCGGTTGATGCTCTTGAGGCCCTCCCACCAACACCCTTTCAGCCGATCGTTAAAGAAATCGCGCAGCCGTCACTGTGGTGGTGCGAGCTGAAGGATGAAACTCACGGTGTCTGTGCCTGAGGCCGTCAGGGGGCCCCCTCCAAAGTCCACGATATGCCCAAATGAGCCTGTGGCGACAACATTGCCATCAGGATCTACCGCCAAATCGAAGCTGCGATCAAATGTTGAGCCGCCAAAGCGTTTGGACCAGCGGTGAAGCCCGCTCATGTCAAAGCTGCCCACGAAGAGGTCCCCTGCACCGTCGCTCAAGAGCTGTCCACCGCCTAGGTTGATATTCTCTTCGAAAGAGCCTGTAACAAAAATATTACCCGCGCTGTCCACTGCCACCCCCTGACCTTTGTCGAAGGTGAGGTGGCCAAAGCGCTTGGACCAACGGTGAGCCCCGCTGGGAGTGTAACTGGCAAGGAAAACGTCAATGAGTCCTATGCTCGTCAGCGGGCCACCGCCAAAGTCGACAGCCTCCGTGAAGCACCCTGTGGTGGCGATGTTGCCGTCGGTATCTACCGCCAAGTCTTCACCAAAACACTCCGCCATGCCCTCTCCCCCCAGGCGCTTGGACCATTGATGAACGCCAGTCGCATCATAGGTCGCCATGAAGGTGTCGGTCTTTCCTGGGCTGGCCAATAGGCCGCCGCCGAAATCCACGCCCTCTTTGAAACGGCCAGAGATAGTGACGTTGCCGCTCCGACTCGCGGCGACGCTCTTGCCATCCTCATCAGACAGGCTACCGAAACCTTTGGACCAACGGTGCGTGCCGTCTGGGTCATAGCTTGCCAAGAAGATGTCGGAGCCACCGACGCTCGTCAGGGGGCCACCGCCAAAATCCACGGTATCCTGGAAGGTGCCCGTGAGAGCGACGTTCCCGCTACCATCCACCGCTACATCCACACCGCCGTCGTCTGAAGCACCGCCGAGGACTTTGGACCAACGGTGGGCTCCACTCGAGCTGTAGTTTGCCACAAAGACGTCATCACCGACCGCGCTCACGAGCCCATCACCAAAATCAGCGGTACCTTGAAAAAATCCTGTGATCGTGACATCCCCGCGATAGTCCACTGCGACGTTTTGTCCCCGGCAACTCTGGGGATTGTGAAGGCTCCTAGACCAGCGGTGGGCGCCGCCCACATCATAGCTCGCCACGAAGATGTCGTGGTAACTTCCTGTAGCCGTCAGGGGTCCCCCGCCAAAATCTATCGTTCCTCCAAATCCGCCGATGATGACGATGTTACCCTTGCCATCCGCCGCAATACCGAAGGTGTCCACCGACCCGGACACCCCAAAGCTCTCTACCCAATTGTAGACGACATCTGTCACGCAGGCGGCTTGGCATGAGCCGCCGCAGCCGTCATCCGCCCCGCAGGGTTTGGCCAGACAGTCGGGCAAACACCCGTCGGGGGTGCTGTCAACGCTTCCATCGGGTTGACTTGCATCGTTCGCCGCTCCATCGACGGTCCCGTCGACTCGGGTACTATCATTGCCCCCTTCAACCCCAACGCCATCACTCTCTGGCTCGAGGGTATCAACGCTCGCGTCTGGCCCGGCAAAAGGGGTGCCGTGAGATCAGCCTGAACGTCTACCGCGAGAACACATCCGCCCACAGGCTTTACACCAGCGCCGGGTTTCGTGAAGTGATCGAAAGATC
>JAFCZD010000747.1 GCA_019314525.1 Deltaproteobacteria bacterium | reverse complement strand
TGTGACGGTGGGCAACAACAACGCCACCACCTATGCGCCTTATTGGCTACCCATCGCCGAGCGTTCAGACAAACTGGGGTGCGCAGCACGCGTCACCAAGCCCGTCCCTGGAGGTGGTGACCGCGACCTTGCCAGTGATGATTGCCCCGACAATACGCTCACGGGCGCCAATATTCGCCTGCGCATCGAGCCCACCATCAACGTCGCTGAGCGGATCAGCATCCGCACTCAGATCGATATCTTCGACAATCATGTGATGGGCAGCACCCCTGACAGCCTGACGGGTGGAGGCCTCACCGCCCTCTCCGAGGGGCAGGCGACGCCTATCGCTGGCCTCAACAGCAGCCGCCCAGCCGTGCTCATCAAGCGTGTCTGGGCTGAGTGGGATACCGGCTTCGGCTTGCTCAAAGTTGGTCGGATGCCTTGGCATTGGGGCCTGGGGCTGATGGCCAACGATGGCGAATGCTGGGACTGCAACCATGGGGACAACGTCGACCGCATCTCCTACACGGGCGAGTGGTTTCAGCATCGCTTTGGCGTTTCCTACGACTTCGCTGGCAGCGGCCCCAACTCATCTTGGGTGGACCTCGACGCAAATGCTACGGGTTTTCAGCCAATGAACGGTGGCCAGGCCGTGGATCTCGAGCAGCTCGACGACGCCGACCAAGTGGTGCTCTTCGTGGGCCGTATCGACCGGCCCCAGGTACTGCGTGACCGTCTGGAGCAGGGTGAGCTCGTGCTCAACTACGGTGGGCTCTTTGTCTGGCGCAAGCAGGACTTCGACTATCTCATCAACACCGACAACCCAGGTATCGGTGTCGGCGAGGCGGCCCTCGGTCGCAACCTGCGCGAGATCAGCGCCTGGACGGTCACGCCCGACCTCTGGGTCAAGCTGATGTGGCGTAGGCTTCATGTCGAGGTCGAGGGCCTGGCGACGCTGGGTGAAATAGGCAACGTTTCCAATGAGGTAGACGGCGAGCAAGTCGTCGACATCTTTCAATTCGGCCTCGTCGCACGCGCACAATACGATTTCTTGCGCCGCCGGGCGCTCAAGGTCGGCTTTGAGTTTGGCCTCGCCTCTGGCGACGAAAATGAGCTCTACGATCTCAACCGTCGCCGTCGGGCCCAGCAGCTAGATGGCGTGCACAACCTCGGTGAGTTGCAATTCGACCCCGACTTTCACGTCGACTTGATCCTCTTCCGAGAAATTATGGGCAGCGTCGCCAACGCCATGTACTTCAAGCCCTGGATTCAATACGACTTTCTCGATACCATCGGAGCACGCCTCGATGTCATCTACAGCATGGCCCACCGCTCCGTTGCCTATCCTGGCAACAACGTGAATCTTGGCCTCGAGTTCGATCTCGACCTCTTCTACAAGAGCCATGATGGAAGGGTGATGGCAGGACTACAATATGGTCTGCTAATCCCCTTCGCGGGCCTCGATCGCCCCGCCGAACTCTATGGCGACCAACGCACCACTGAGGTCGCTCAAACGCTGCAGACGCGTTTGGTCTTCAAGTTCTAGACTTCGACCTGTATCTTCTCCATGACGGGAGCAGCCGCTTCACGTTAGAGTCCGCTGGATTCACAATGCAAATGGTTGAATAGCACCTTTTTGGGCGACGTCAGTCTGGATCATCTAGGTCGAACCAAGGGAGGATTTATCGTGCGCATTCATGCACTACTCATCATCACCGTGTTGTTGCTCACCACTCATCCCGCCCAGGCGGATGAGGCATCGAGCCTCTACCACCAGGCCATGGCCTACAAGAAACAACACAAATACAATGATGCCATCGTCAAATTGAAGGCGGCCATCGTCGCGCGCGACGACTATGCCGCGGCGCATTACAGCCTTGGCATCCTCTACCGCAAGCAGAAGAAGAATGACAAAGCCATCAAGCACCTCGAGCGAGCCACCAAGCTAGAGGGCCAGTCGGGCAAGATCTTCTACAGCCTCGGCCTGGCGTATTACGCGGCTGGGCAGAAGAAGAAGGCGCTGACAGCGCTGGACAAAGCAGCAGCCATGGAGCCGAACAACGACCAGTTGGTCGCCTCTTTGGGCACCCTGCTGATACGCTTCGACCCAGAGCGCGCGCTGCGGCACCTGCACCACGCTGTGAAGCTCAAGCCTCAGGATGGTGGGCATTTACACCAGCTCGGCCTCGCCTACCGTCGCGCCGCGGGCCGCGCTTTTCGCCAGCGCAAAAAGGCCAAGGGCGACAAATACATGGCACAGGCCGAAAAGTACCTTGTGCAGGCGACGGCCTTTTTGGACAAGAACGCCAAGCTGCACTTCGACCTCGGCGTGCTCTACCGACGGCTGGAGCGCACGAAAAAAGCAGTGCATCACTATGAGCGCGCCCTGGAGCTCAACCCCAAACTCGCCGCCGCCTGGTGGGATTTGGGACATATGTACGCGAACGACAAGCGCAACGACGACGCGGTGAAGGCCTACCAGAAATACATCGACCTCAAGGGCGGGAGCAAAGACGCGTCCATCGCCCGCAAGCGCCTCAAAGAGCTGAAGAAGAGGAAGTAGTCTCGAGGGGCGTCTCTGGCGCGTCAGCACCCTCAGCTCCCTCCTCGACCTCACCGTCCACAATAGCGCCCGCCTCGTGGATCGCCTCCGACGTGAGATCCATCTCCTCCCCAAGGCTGTCTAGTTCGGCGAGCAGTGGCGCGACCTGGGCAGAAAACTGAGAGGTGTCCGCGCCGCGGTGATTGACCACCGCTAGGTTCACCCGCTCGAGGGTCGCCAGGTAGTTGTGTAGGCGGGCCACCACACGTTCACGACTGAGATCGATGCCCCGCAGATGGCCAAGCTGCGCCTGAAGGGCATCATGAGCCAGGCCATATTGCTTACGTGCCACGGGATCTTGGGCTGTGCGCACCTTCTCTGCGAGCTGCTG
>JAFCZD010000746.1 GCA_019314525.1 Deltaproteobacteria bacterium | reverse complement strand
CAGCTCACAACCAGCGCGCAGAGCGCGATGGCGCACGCACACGGTGCTTTGTTACGATTCATGTTTGGACTCCTCGGGCGATTGTTCGGTGTCGAAAGTGTTGATTGTTCTGAACACAAGAGATCTGCACACTTGGTCGACACAAGAACATCGCTCAATATTCGTGACATGGCGAGTACTTGAGCCTTTCATTGAAGATCCTTTGAACTCCGGTGTTAGTTACAAGCAGCGAACACTTGGTGAGGACGTAGGATGGATGAGATGCTCCCCCTCTTGCTTCGGGTAGGATAGACGAAGAGCGCTGTGAAGCCGCGTTTGAATCCTCCAACGTTTCTCGATTCGAACGATTCCCCTTGTCACCCAGGGTTGGAGCGAGGAGAATCCAGTGGGGGTTTGCTGGGGAGACAAGAGTGCCTTCTGTATGTGCACGCCGCTTACTTATTGTTGAGGACAACGATTCTCTACGGGCCATGTTGGTCCGTCATCTCTCTGAATGGTGGGAGGTAGAAGAGGCTCCAAATGGTGAGGATGCTCTGAAAAAGTTCCGAGCGTTCTGCCCCCACATCGTGCTCAGCGACTGGGTTATGCCAGGGCTCCACGGGGAGGATCCACAAGCTTCGCCAAAAGATCGAGCCTGACCCCACTCACCCGCAGTACGTTGTCAGCGTTAGGGGACAGGGTGTCAAACTGCTCGTCAACGGAGTCAGCTGAGCGAGTAATGCGCCGCTGCAGCTTCCATTTCACTTCGCCTCCAGCGGCCATGGCGCTCTTCAGCTCCTGCTGCTCAAGCGACCAAAGTCAAACGCTGCTCACTTCAGTTTCCAGGTCAGAGCTTCACGGGCCAGGATCCCAGTCGCCGAGTTCGAGCTGGGCGGGCTACGAGCTGGGGCCAAACGGGGGGCTTCGGTAGGCAGGTCCAAATGGCTCAGAATCTTGCTGATGGCGGAGGACCACCCTCGTCTCGCTATTCGTACCAAGTGAGGTTGAGGACCATGCTCTTTGCGCCCCGCCCTATGGTCGAGTCCGACACACCCAGCGCGTAGGGATCGCCTACACCCTCCGCAGCAGCGACCCAGAACTGCAAATCGAATTTATCCGGAAGCTGACCGCCACTGGTCTCAGCGGCGATGCGCTGGATCAGCGGCGCGATATCCGAGCTGAGGATGCTGTTGTTGGGCGAGGCCAACACATGGAGTGGGCCGCTGTCGGGCCACCTTCTGCAATAGACTGCCGCCGGTGGGCCGAAGTCATCGCTATGCGTTACGGCCTGAAAGGTGCGTTCGACGCAGACCATTAGCGCATCGTAGGTGCTCGGGATGGGCATCACCGACATCCAGAGGGCGGCGCTGACGAGCTTTGGATTCGTGAGCGTCGTAGGCAATTGCCCCTGAAACTTGGCCACCACATAGCTGCGACCGTATTCATTGCGTCCCATCCAGAGTACGCCCCCATCGCCATCCGGGTCGAACAACCAGGCCGACGATGAGGTCGCCACCAGCTGGCTGGAGGCGATGAACCTTCCGGTGGTGTGCAAGGTAGCGATGGCGGTCGACGAATCCGGCCATGGGAAGAAGTCAACGGTGCCCCCACCGTCGCTGGCGCTGCCGTCGACCGCGCTGTCGCTATCGGCGGTGGTATCGCTATCGGCGGTAGTATCGCTAGCGGCGACGGTGTCCGCCGCGGCGTCGTTGTCGACACGACTGTCGCCCCCACTGCCCCCGTCCAGGATTGTCCTATCCATCGGTGCATCGGTGACAGCAGAAGCCTCGAAGCCAGCGCGCACACAGCCGCTGAGCAGGAGCGCGACGTTGAGCAAAATGCGAAGGTGAGTGAACATATTCTCTCGGAGCCAATGGAGTCGCAGGCGATGAACGAGGTTAGGTCAACGCTCAGGCACGAACAAGATAACACCTTCACGCGGTCAGGGGGGCAGCTCCACCAGGCGCCTTAGCGTGCGTAGCATGCTGCTCCATCACTCAATCACCTGCCAGCACAAAAATGTGGGTCTTCTGACTGTGGTGGGCTGCGTGCTGGTACCACGTTTGGCGGGTTGGCTGGCAGGCTATGCGATGGATATGGGCGACCTCAACGGCGACAAATATGCCGATCTGGTCATCAGCGAAAACGCGTGGGGCTTCACTCCGGACACAGGCCGAGTCTACCTCTATCATGGCCTCGGTAGCTTCATCGCCAAGCGTATTTTCACAACTACTTGCTGGGCAAGCTCTCCGGCGCCCAGCTTCGAGCCGTGCTGGCGAAGGAGGTGGGCCATCAGGGCTCTCCCTTCGAGTTGAGCGTTCTGCGCTGGAAGAACTCAGTAGGCTTCATCAAAGAGAAGGTGCTACGGGTCGAGCGAGAGCTGCATTGGTGGGAGTTGGTGCAGCGCACTACGGGCGAGCCATGCCAGTGAGTGCCAGCGGACCTTCTTCACACTCGATGGACGCGATGCAGACGTGCGTTCCCGCAGAGAGTGCGTTCCCGTAGAGACGCCTCAGCCCAAACGACGCGCAGGTGCTTTGCTGCACCTGGCTCGCAGCGCCGTGCACCATCAACTCGAGACCGGCACGAGGTTCGCATCGAAGGCGCGCTGAACGCCATATCACTGCACATCGTTGCCTATGAGACCAAGAATGGGGCATCATGTTCTGACTCCGGTTCCGAACCGAGGGTTCGGAACCGCGCCAACACCGAGGTGCCCATGCCCATCAGAAACCGCCACAAAATTACGCTCTCACAGCGCACGTATGAGCTGCTCGTGCGTGACCTTCGCAAGCTGCTGGTAGACGGAAAGCTGCACGCCGAGGCGGCCGCCGGACGAGAGCTGGTGCTCACCTACCATGCCCTCGGCAGGCGCATCCTCAAGGCCAAGCTCACCGAGCGCGCCGGTTACGCCAGCGCCCTCATGCAGCGCCTCGCC
>JAFCZD010000745.1 GCA_019314525.1 Deltaproteobacteria bacterium | reverse complement strand
CATCGGGCAGATCGTGGACTTTGCGCGCGCCAATGGGGTGGCCCCGGGGGACCTGCAGGGCTGCATGCGGCGCAGCGTCGAGAGTTATGGCACGCTCCTCGGCCCACCCATGGACGACGGGGCGCAGCTCGACGCCGCGCTGCTGGCGGCGCTCGACGCATTCATCGCCGGGGCAGAGGCCGCGGAGGACGGCCGGAAGAACACGGCCCGGGCGTTGACGAAGGCCCGCTCGGCGGTCGCGGTGTTGCGCAGCGGGCGCGCGCTGCCCTGGTCGGGGTGGGCGAGGCTTGCGGCGCTGGCGCCCTCGAAGAAACTCGACGCGTTCGCCGATCCCGTGCGCGACGCTGCGGCGAAACATGACGTGCACCCCCTGCTCAGAGACGACATCCGCCGCGCCATCGAGGTGGTCTTCACCGTGGCGGCCAAAGCCCTCGAGACCTATGGGCAGGGGAAAAAGGATCGCGGCGTCATCGACTTCACCGACCAAGAGGCCTTCGCCCTCGCCGTGCTCGAGGGCGGCCTAGCGGACGCACGCCTTGAGGGCGGCATCGATCTGCTCTTGGTGGATGAGTTTCAGGACACAAGCCCCATCCAGCTGGCGATCTTTGCGCAGCTGGCGCGGCGGGCCAGACGCAGCGTCTGGGTGGGAGACCAAAAGCAGGCCGTGTACGGCTTCAGGGGCGCAGACCCGGCGCTGATGGACGCGGCTATTACGACGATCCTCGGTGAGGCAGAGCCCGAGACGTTGAAGAAGTCGTGGCGCAGCCGGCCAGCGTTGGTGGACCTCACCTCGGATCTCTTCTCCACGGCCTTCGCCGAGCAGGGGGTCCCGGCGTCGCGGGTGCGCCTGGATGCGGCGCTCTCGGCGGCGGACGAAGCACAGGACCTCGGCCCGGTGATCGAGCGTTGGACGCTGGAGAGCAAGAACAAAGGGACGGACGCGGCGTGCCTGGCCGCCGGCGTGCGGCAGATGCTGGCTGACAGCGAGGTGCGCGTGCGCGATGAGGAGCAGGTGGGGCAGTCGAGGCCTGTGCGCCTGAAAGACGTGGCGATCCTCTGCCGCAAGAACGCCACCTGCGCCGACGTGGCTTCGGAGCTAGAGGCCTTGGGCGTGCCTGCGGTGTTGGCGCAGACGGGGCTCCTCGAGACCCTCGAGGGGGTAACGTGCGTCAGCGCCTTGCGCTTGCTCATCGATCCGCGAGACGCCCTAGCGTTGGCGCAACTCTCGCGGCTATTGGGCAGCAAAGCTGGCAGCGATGGCGATGAGCAGGCGTGGCTGCAAGCGCTGCTCAACGCGCCCTTCGCCAAAGCGTTCACAGACCTCCCCGAGGTGGGCGCCCTCAAGGCTGTGGGCGACGAGACCTTCGCCGCTGGCGTGTTGACGTCCCTCGACAAGGTGCTCGAGGCCGCGGGCATCCGCGAGCTCTGCAGGCGCTGGGGCGATGCTCCGGGCCGGCTCGCCAACGTGGATCGCTTGCGCGCACACGCCGTAGCCTACGTCGCCGACTGCGAAGGCAGCGGCGCGGGCTGCACCTTGGCGGGGCTCGTGGGTTACCTCGAAGACCTCGCCGCCACCAACAACGACAGCCAAGCCGTGAGCGGCGCGGAGGACGCCGTCTCCGTGGTCACGTGGCACGCGGCCAAGGGGCTCGAGTGGCCCGTGGCGATCCTCTTCGAGCTGGAAAAAGGCGTCAGGGCCAGCGCCATGGGCGTGGCGGTGGTCAACGGACGGGAGGCGTTCTCCCTGGAGGATCCCCTGGCGGAGCGGTGGATCCGCTATTGGCCCTTCCCCTACGACAAGCGTCAGAAGGGCATGCCGCTGCTCAGACGACACGATGAGTCCTCCGAGGCCAAGGTGGCGTGGGAGCGCGAGCAGCGCCAGGAGATGCGCTTGCTCTACGTGGGCTGGACACGCGCTCGCGACCGGCTGGTATTGGCGACGCGCGCGGGCAACCTGGGAAAGGGCATGCTCGTGCGGCTGAAGGCCGACGATGGCGAGGCCCTGAGAGAGCCCGAAGACGGGTGCGTCAGCTGGGGCAAAGAGGCGGTGGCGGCCAAGGCGCGCATGGCCATCCCAGGAGCTGCGGTGGCCGTGCTTGCGTCGCCTGCGGAGGCTCCCGTGGCCTCGGGGCCCAAGGAGCATGCACCGGCGACGATTCAACCCTCGAGCGTGGTGGCCACCAACGGCAGGGAGGCGACCCTCGGGGAGGTTCAACGCATCGGCGTGCACCTCGCCGTGAGGGGCAAACCAGAGATGAGCGCGCTGGGTCAGGCGCTGCATGGCTTCTTGGCGGCAGACCGCGGCGACCTCAGCGCCGGAGAGCGTCAGGCCATGGCCTTGGGCCTGCTGGCGCGCTGGGGCGTGACCGATTGCCTCGACGAGGAGGAGGTCATTGTCGCCAGCGACCACCTGCACGCGTGGGTGGAGGAGCGCTGGCCGGGCGCCACCTGGCGCTGCGAGTGGCCCATTTTGCAGCGCAATAGAGCCGGCTCGTTGGTGCAAGGCATCGCCGACCTCGTCTTGGAGCTGGCCGAGGGGCTGGTGATCATCGATCACAAGAGCTTCCCCGGCAGCCTCGGAGACGCCATCACCCGGGCGCCAGACTACGGGCCCCAGCTACAGAGCTACGCCCGCGCCTTGCAAGCAGCCACGGGAAAGCCCGTGCTCAGCTGCTACCTGCACTTTCCCCTGGTGGCTGCGTGTGTCGAGGTGATGGTGGAGGTGGAGGTGGAGGACGGTGGGGATGGTGAGACGGGCGGCGGTGGGGATGGTGAGACGGGCGGCGGTGGGGATGGTGAGAGACCCACACGCCCCATGACGCAGCTCTCGCTTTGCTGAGAGAGTCCCGAACAATGGATCCGGTGAGGGTCAGCGCTGGTTTACGAACCTTGCGTGATACTCAGCTGATTGATTCTTCAG
>JAFCZD010000744.1 GCA_019314525.1 Deltaproteobacteria bacterium | reverse complement strand
CCATGCTGGTGGTCCACGGTCAACCAGCCACAAAAGAAGCGTACCGCGCGAGCGTTAGCGTCCCAGCCCGTGCGCGCAAAGAGCTGCCCGGTGCCTGCTGCGAGGTAGGTCTTGCCAAAGCTGGCGCGAGGATCCCGTCGCGCGGTGAGCTTTTCTCTCCCCCCAGCAGGAAAGTGCAGCTGCATCCAGCGCACAGCCGCCAGAGCCCGCGCATTGCCCTCATGGGCATGATAGACCCCCAACGGACCAAAGATCGCGATGGGATCGATGATGAACTCGCGTGAACCATCTGCCGACCACGCGGCCTCCCACACAGGGCCACGCCAGCGCTCGCGCACCCGCGACGCCGGCGGGTAGAGGTGTGACCAGGCGGGCAGGATGTCACGCCAATAGGGCTGCCCGGCGAGGGCCACCTGCCTGCCGTAGCGTGCTGGATCGTCGCGCCCTGAGGTGTAGAGCGCGAAGAGCGCCTGCATCACGTAGCTCACCGACTCTGGCGAATAATAGGGACCTTCAGGGCTGAGCCCACCGCGGCCATCGTGGCGTCGAAAGTGATCGTTGACATAAAGCCACGCGCCCACAGCGTCTTCAAAGGCGCCCTTCAGCGTGCCTCCTGGGTCATCCGCAGGGTCCAACGCGAGGCCCATCAACGTCAGGTTACGCAAATGGGCCAGATAGTAGTTATTGGCAGACCAGCGCACAGCGCTCTCGTCGGCGAGCAGACGTTTGTCGCGCTTCAATCCTCGGGGACGTGGGTGATTCTTTGTCGTCGTTCTCGCACGGGCATTCTGCTGAACCCAACGCGAAAACACGCGATGGATCGTCTTTTTGTCTGAATCGCTGAGAGAGCTGTAGATCCAGTCAACCGTGAGACCAAAGCACTCCCCCCAATAGCGGGAACGATCATAGGTGGAGAAGTTAGGGGCGCGAAAAGCCCCCTGCCCCGCCTTGAGCACCGTGTTCATCACGTGCAGGAGCAGCGTGCGCGCACGACGCGAAAAGTCTGCTCGTGCGGCTGATTCGGGGTGCACGAGGGACATGAAGGCAAAGAAAGCGGCATACATCTCCGTGGGGTATTCCTCCCAGCTCACGGAGCCCTTGTCAGCACGCGGCACTGTGCCCTTGTCCATCAAGGCCTTGGCGCGTTGGGCCAGAGGCGCCAGCCCCTGGCTCCAAAGCGGATTATCCGCACGCGCCCACGAGCGTAGGCGTGGCAGGTCTGCGGCGGTCAGCCAGATCCGCGGGTGGCCTGTGACCACCTCACGCGCTCGCCGGCGCGTCTTGGCCATAGGCTCGGGGGCCAAGTCCGCAAGATCTGCTGCAGGGGTCAGCTGCGCATTGTTCGCGATCCTCAGGCCCCTGGACGCAGCCCCTGGAGATTGGCTTAGAGGCAGGGACGCTGGACATCCTCCGCAAGCGACCACGAGCAGAATGGCCCCAAAAAAGATGCCCACCCGCAAACTCATCCTCCCTGCCGCTCGTCAACCGCCGCCTTCAGCACGTCGTGAATGCGCGCCGCGTTTTGCGGCCAAGTGATTAATGGGTAGGCGTGGGTCACCGCCTCGGCATCGTAGGGCGTCGAGACCACGCGCCACAGCGCCTCAGCCAGCGCCTCCACGTCACGGGCATCCACCAGCTCGCCGAGCACCTCAGAGGTCACCATGTCGGGGATGCCCCCCACTCGTGTGGAGACCACACGACGCCCACAAGAAAACGCCTCCATCAAGGCGTTGGGCGTGCCCTCGGCCCAGCTAGGCAAGGTGACGAGGTCCGAAGCTTGGACCCACCGCGCGACCTCATCGAGGGGTCGACTGCCGAGCACCGAGACTCGCCCACCCAAGGTGGCGGCACGCTCACGCACCTCGTCTTCGCGACTGCCATCGCCAAGCATCACCAAACGCAGCGAGGCGTCGCGTGGGGCAATGCGCTCAAAAGCATCGAGGAGATCAAAGGCGCCCTTCTCGGCTTCGAGCCGGCCCACAGAGACGATCAAGCGCTCTTTCGGATCGGCCCCTACGGCAGCTCGGGCTTGCGCGCGATCCACCAGGCAAAAGAGTTCGCGGTCGACTCCGGTGACAACGACCTCGAGTCGCTCTGCAGGCAGTCCAAGCTCAACACACGTCTCTCCCAACTGACGGCTCACAGAGACCACACGGCTGCAACGGGGCAACGCCCACCGCAAGTTCCACCGCACACCTGGGCGCTTGGTAAGTTGGTGGATATCCGAGCCGATCACCTGCACCACCGCTGGGATGCCCAGGATTTCACCCAAGGCCACGGCGGCGAAACCATCAGGGTAGGCCCACGTGCCAAAGATCACATCCACCTCACCCCGCAACTTCAGCGCCAAAGGCAACAAGCTGGCCGTGTAGGCGGCGCCTAGCAGGGGAACGCCAACCTTTGGGGGGTGAAAGACACGGGGGTGAAACACCTCGAGCCCGTCAATGGTCTCCCGTGCGGGCACCCCCGACTGCTCGCCAGCACCCGTGCGATTTCCCGTGAGGGACGCGCCCGGAAACCAGGGGATCAGCCCCGCGACGCGCAGCTCACAGAGCTTGGCCAACTCGACAAACTGCTGGCGAAAGAAGGGCGCGGTCAACGGACGTGCCGCGTTGGGAAAGATCTTGGTCATCGCCCAGACGCGCATCAGTCCTCATCCTCATCATCCTCATCACCATCACCACGGCGCGCAGCGAGCACGCGTTTGAGCACGCTGATGAAGTCCTTGGTGGCTGTGGGAGCAAAGATGAAAGCCGAAGGCACATAGGCGATACCGCCTGCGAGGATCTCTAGCGCCAAGGTGAACGCGTTGGCCTCGAAGCCATAGTTGCGCAAGGCGTAACGCACGCCAAAGACGGCGCCAGCCATGGGAAGGCATGCGATGAGCTGTGGAACAAGACCACCAATCAACCGCCAGAAGGGCACATCGTCGGTGAGCTTCACCGAGAGCACCGCTCCAGCAGCGTGGATCGTAAAAGCCACCCCAACCCCCAAGCAAGCCCAGAGCACGCCAAAATGAGACGCCACATAGAGGGAGGCGAGCAGCATGGTGACCTTGGTGATCTC
>JAFCZD010000743.1 GCA_019314525.1 Deltaproteobacteria bacterium | reverse complement strand
CCGGGCGGTTGGTCAGGAGGATATCTTCTTCGTCAGCTACGCCTCTGATGGCAAGCATCGTTGGTCGAAGAGCTTTGGTGAGTTCAGGGACGATGTGCCTCGGGGTGTCGCCGCGAACGCCGCGGGATTGGTGGCGTTGACAGGTTCTGTGCTGGACGCCGTGGACTTGGGCGGTGGCCCCCTCGCAACCGGGGGCTTTCTAGCGAGTTATACCTCCACCGGTGTGCACCGCTGGTCACGAGGCTTCGATACCGGGGGGATCTATGGGGGGCAAGGGGTTGTGATAGATGACAGTGGGAACGTCACCATGGTGGGGGGTACGGGGCGCGCTGTCGACCTTGGAGGTGGCCTCCTACCCGTCATCAATAGTGGTCCCGATATCATCGTCGGCAGCTACACTTCCGCTGGCGTGCACCGTTGGTCCAAGAGCTTCAATGGGCCGGGCCGCGAATGGGGGGAAGGCGTTGGTGTGGATGCTCAAGGCAATATCACCATCACGGGTTGTTTGGATGACCCACTGGATCTCGGCGGCGGTTCGCTGACGAGCACAGAGACGACGGACATCTTCGTGGCGAGCTATGATTCTACGGGAGGGCACCGCTGGTCTGCGGCTTTTGGCGGCAGCGGGATGGATGTCGCGCGTGCCGTTGCAGTGGGGGTGGGCGGTGATGTCTCCATCACTGGGTTCTTCGAAGATGTCATGGACTTTGGTGACGCGGAACTGTCTAGCGCTGGTGGTCGCGATCTCTTCGTCGCTCAGTTCAACCCCTGAGCGGTCTAGCGGCTGACCGTGAACCCCTTTTCGGCCAACTGCGCGAGCAATCCATCGCTCCCCATCAAATGTCCGAAGCCTACGGCCACGAAGGCGCCTCCGTTTTGTAGCGATGCTTCGAGCTGGGGTAACCAGGCTTGGTTACGATTCCGGATGAAGGTGTCATAAAAGGGGTCGCTCTCCGCAGGCACCGCCCCCGCGGCTACCGCCTTGGTTTGCACCTGGTCCCAATCCCCTGCCTTGTAGACGCTAACCAGTTCATGGGTGGCCGAGACGATAGCGTCCTGCTCGGACAGCAGCGTCTCGAGCGCCAGGGCGTCCTCCGTGAGGGGGATTTGGGTAAAAGGGGCAAGTTGCGCTTGCCAGGTCTCGAGGGGGGTCAGCGTCATCTGGGCTTGATCCGCCTCTTGAAGAAAGGTTAAGTCCATGCCCTCAGGGGTGGGAAAGAGCACACGAAAGACCTCCATGCGGGCTGCCCAGGGGCGCAGCTTTCCAACTGCGGCGGGGCTGGCGCCAGGCAAGAGCTCCAGAAGGTCAGCCCAGGCCTCGCTAGAGATGAGCTGGTTGAGGGTCGTTCCGTCTGGCAGCGCGGCCAATGTGCGGAATGCCTCTAGGTCGATAGCCCGCAGGTCGGTCTCTACGAGCAGCGTCCTCGTGCTGGAGAAGGCATGCCAAACCTCCTGTGGGAGGTCGTTGGTGGAGACTCCCAGGTGCATGGTGCCAAGGAGATAACTGGGTGGCGCGCCCTCTGCGCCCTCTGCCACCACCGTCCACATCACAGGTGTTACGCGCTCATCATCACCACACGCCGAAGAAAACACCATGAGCGCCAGCGCCGTCAACCGCATCTTGTTTCGTAGCATCGAGGCGAAGTCTACCTTTGCCATCATGGTGCCTCAACTCTAGACTGCGCTCTCGAGCCAGAGCCCCAGGAGCAAGCCCATGAGTGACGTCGCCAACTTTAACGAGATTCGCCTCCAGAAGCAGGGGGCCACGATGCATCTGGTCCTCTCACGACCAGAGGCGCGCAACGCCATGAGCGTGCATATGGGGGAAGAGATCGCTGCCGCCGTGGCTCAGATCAACGCGGATCGTGATGTGCGCGTGGTCCTCGTCCGTGGAGAGGGCCAGGCCTTCGCCGCGGGTGGTGACTTTGGTTTTATCGCTGATCGTGTCGTTGACGAGAGCGAGAACAACCGTCGTGTGATGCTCGACTACTACCGACGCTTCCTCACGATCCGCGCGCTGCATGTGCCCTCCATCGCCGTTATCCACGGTGCCGCCATTGGTGCCGGTCTCTGCTTTGCCCTGGCCTGCGATATTCGCTATGCGGCGCCCGAGGCGCAGCTCGGTGTGAACTTTGTGCGCCTTGGGCTGCACCCTGGCATGGGCGCCACCTATTTTCTTCCGCGTCTGGTGGGCCCTGCTCGCGCCGCTGAACTCTTGCTCTCGGGACGCCGCATTCGGGCAGAGGAGGCCAGCCGTATGGGCCTGGTCAACGCGGTCTACCCAGTCGAAGAGCTGTTGGCGGCGTCGGAGGCACTCGCGGCGGAGATCGCCTCTTGCGCACCTTTGGCTGTGACTCGTACCAAGGCATCTTTGGCTGGCGCGTTAGGGCGTGATCTCGACGAAGCCTTGTTGGCGGAGGCGAGCGCTCAGGCGCTTGATTATGCTACTGAAGACATGAAGGAGGGCATCGCCGCGGCTCGCGAGAGGCGTAACCCACGCTTCTCTGGGCGCTAAGTCAGCTGGTTTTTTTGGCTTGCCCCATCATGTGGCGTCGCTCTGTGACATCGGTGATGATCGAGTAGAGCACCGTGCGGCCCCTAGGGGACTGGGCTGGAGAAGACCTCTACTTCACGGACGGTGCCATCCCGCAAGCGGTGCCCGAAGTGGAACTTGAAACGTGCGCCGCTGCGGGCGCTGGCAGTTTTTTCGCGTACCTCCCGCTCGGATAGCGTGTTGATCTGCCAGATGCGCATCTCTTGGAGCATTTGGCGTGGGTAGCCGTAGAAGTCCGCGGCGGCTGGATTGGCCTCGATGATGCGCCCATCCTCGGCGTCGATGAGCAGTTGTATGGCTCGATTATTATCAAACATGCCGCGCCAGAGCTTCTCGCTGGCCATGAGCGCTTGCTCAGCGCGCTTGCGACCGATG
>JAFCZD010000742.1 GCA_019314525.1 Deltaproteobacteria bacterium | reverse complement strand
GCGCCTTCCGGGGACTGTCGGCAGGCGTCTGCAGACCCCAGTCAGCCTCGCGGATATTATGCCAACCCTTATCAACATGGCTGGGGGCATATGCCATCAATGTGTAGGTGCTTCCTTGGTGCCCCTGATGACCGGGGGCAAGGCCCCGCCAGGTCGGCCCATCTTGCTCCGAGACAACGCCCAGGTTGCCATTATCTCTGGGGGCTTCAAGTTGATCTGGACGCCACGGGCCGCAGTGATGGAACTCTACCGTCTAGGTCAGGAGGCGCCCATCCGTGAACTGTCTGCCGCCTTCCCACAGCTGACGCAGGAGTTGCGCACAAAACTCCGCTACTCTCCGTTACGAGTCGTCCCGCCAATCGCTGTGGTCGACTTCTAGAAGAAGCCCTTTCCCCGTTGTTGGCGCTCAGTAACCGTTCAGGCCCTCACTGCTGGCTGGAAAACCTGATCATTCCGCTCACATAGACGCAACCACGCAACCCGCTGTGCTAGCTCTTTGGCCCGACGGGGGTACTGAGCCACTACATTTTCGAGTTCCTCCCGGTCCGCTTTGATGTCGAATAGGTGGACCGGGCTGGACAGTGCTGGTCCACCTGTGCTGAACAGGGCTGAGTATGTCCCGTGTATCCACTCGGTTAACCCATGTCGTAACAAGGTTCACGGTCTGACAGCATGCGGCGCAGGAGGTACACATGCGGCGCGATACAGACAAAGAACTGCGAGCAGTGGCTAAGAAGAAGACCTGGAGGGCTGAAGATGCGGAGGTCGCCCTTGCGGCTTCAGACGCAAGTGGCAAGACAGAGGCGGCGTTCTGTCGAGAGCATGGAATCCATCAAGGGCGTCTATCTCGGTGGCGCCGCAGTCTCGAAGTGCGGAGGGCGAAGGAATCCTCGGTCGTTTTTCATGAGGTGAAGATTCGGGAGGGCGACACTAGCGTGTTGCCCAGGGCACACAACAGCGGTGGTGCAACGCTCGAGGTGGCGACCAAGAGCGGGCACCGAATCGCCATTGGCGAAGACTTCGACGAGAGGCTGCTCCAGCGGGTGTTACTCGCTGTTGAGAGCATGCCATGCTGACGTTTCCATCAACGGTTCGTGTCTACCTTGCGGCAGAGCCCGTCGACCTTCGCAAGGGATTTGATGGTCTCTCCGCGGCGACGCGAACCATCTTAAAACGGGACCCACTCTCGGGGTATTTTTTCGTTTTTTACAATCGCCGTCGAAACCGGCTGAAGGTTTTACTTTGGCAGCCAAGTGGTTTTCTCATCATCTATAAGCGTTTAGAACGAGGCTGTTTTCAAGTCCCAAGCGCGACGCGTTTTGGCCAGACCCATGTCGAGATGGAGGCCACAGAATTGCTCCTGATGATCGAGGGCATTGACCTTCGCGGGGCGAAGAAAAGAAAGCGCTGGAGTCCACTAAAAGCGCTTGCAGGGCAAGCTGCAGTATGATCTAAAGCCTTCGTGGCACCGAAACAAACCATCAAGAAAGCTGGCGCCAAGAAGAAGAAAAAGGCGAAGAAGCACGAGCTTGATATCGATCTGGTGCGTGAAGCGCTGGTGGGGATGCACAAGGAGGGCCGCAGCGTAGAGGCCATCGAAGAGGCGCTCACCATGATGTCCGCGCTTCGTGATCGAAACATCTTCTCTCCATAGCTCACGTCGCACAGAGAAGATCGACCCTGCCCAGCTCTCGCTGCTGTTGTCACAGCTTCCCGATGAGGACAAGACCGAGCTTGCCGACCTCGACGACTCCGTCGATGACCACTCTGTCGATACGGGAGCCACAGACACGGACGAAGACAGTGAGCCCAAGAGGCGGCCACGTCGCAAGCGACCGCCCAAAGACCTTCCGCGCAAAGTCTTGAAGAGCACGCTGAAAGAGAACGCTCGCCTTTGCCCGTGCTGCCATGAACCCATGGCTGCCATCGGCGAAGACGTCAGCGAACTTTTGGAATTGGTGCCAGCCTACTTTCGCGTGCTCGAGTGCCATCAGACGAAGTACGCGTGCTCGTGCTGCAAAGCGGGCATCATCACTGCCCCTGGTCCAGCGAAGCTGATCGAGCGTGGGCTTGCGGCACCCTCGCTTCTGGCGCATGTGGTGCAGAGCAAGTACGACGATCATCTTCCCCTCAATCGCCTCAGCCGAATTTATGCGCGAGGCGGCGTCGACATCGCGGTCTCGACGATGGTGGGCTGGGTTGCTGCAGTCGCTAACGAACTGGAACCCGTCGTTGCCGAGATTCGCAAACGTGCCATGGCCTCCTTCGTCCTACAGACCGATGGCAGTGGGCTCAAGGTCCTCGACCGTGACCATCCTGGGGGTGTGCGCAAAGGCACGATGTGGTGCACGGTCGGCGAACGCAAGTGGGTCGTCTTCGATTACGCGGAGACAGGAAGTGGCAAAGATGGTCCCTGGACGCTGCTAAAGGGGCGAACGGGCTATCTGCAAGCGGACGCTTCCAACACCTTTGACCGGCTCTTTAACGGCAAAGTCGCAAGCGCCATTGAGCAAGGCTGCCTGGCCCACGCCCGGCGGCGCTTCCACAAACTCAAGGACTCCGACCCTCGCGCTGCCGTGCCCATCAAGCTGCTCGCCAAGCTCTACCGCGTCGAGCGTGAGGCAAAGACTCAGAACCTCAACGCTGCTGCCCGTCACAAACTCCGCCACCATCGCACCACCGCCATCCTCGCCAAGCTGAAAGAGTGGTTGGTGCGCACGGCATCTCGCGAGCCACCAGAGGGCGCCATGGCCCAAGCCTGCGCCTACAGCATCAACCACTGGGACGCCCTCACGCGTTTCATGGACGATGGACGCCTCGGTCCAGATAACAACCTCTGTGAGCTGCAGATTCGCAGCCTCGCGGTGGGTCGTCGCAACTATCTCTTTGCAGGCTCAGACAGCGGCGCTAAACGCGCCGCTGTGCTCTACAGCATTTTGCGCACATGCGCTTTGCATCATGTGGATGGCTACGCTTACCTCATCGATGTGTTTGAGAAGCTCGCCTCAAACTGGCCCAATAGCCGTATCGCTGAGCTCTTGCCTGACGCCTACGCTGCTCGTCGCGACGCTGAGACCCCCAAGAAGTAGCCTCTCTCGCCACTGGCATCCTGTCCTGTCAACCGTCTTCGGGATGGGTTGCCCGATCGGATACAATCTGCAACTGAGCGCAGCCAGCAGAGCCCGTGGTTAGGATCGTTGACATCCGCGGCGGTCGCCACCGAATAGCCAAACTGCCCACCTGCCTGGTCGAGGGGGTTATCGAGGGCGATATCTGGGGTGGGCGAAGGTCCTGTTGTCGACCCGAAGTATAGATAGGCGGAGCCTTCTTTGATCTCGGGGTTGTCTTGGTAATGGGCGCTGACGATTAAATCGTCATAGCCATCGCCATTGACATCCCCACAGCCCGCCACCCAGTTGCTGAAGTAGCGGTCTGCCTGGTCAAGGGGGTTGTCAAAGGTGACATTGGGGGTCGCTAAGGGGCCCGTCGGCGAGCCGAAGTACACATAGGCGGTGCCTTCATTGGATTCAGGGTTGTCCTGACCAGAGGCGCCAACGATCAGGTCTCCATAGCCATCGCCATTGAGGTCCCCGGCGCTGGCCACCGAGCGGCCAAATTGCCCATCCTCTTGGTTAAGGGGGTTGTCGAGGGCGATATCTGGGGCGGTCGCAGGCCCTGTCGCCGAACCAAAAAAGACATACGTGGTGCCCTCGTGAGATTTGATGTTGTCCTGGTAGTAGGCGCCAACGATGAGGTCTGCATAGCCATCACCGTTGACATCGCCAGCGCTCACCGAGCGACCAAATTGCCCGTTCTTCTGGTCGATGGGGTTGTCGAGAGTGATATCTGGGGTGGGTGCAGGGCCCGTCGCTGCGCCCAAATAGACATACGCGGTGCCTTCGGTGTCTTCGGGGTTGTCCTGCCAATGGCCAGCAATAATGAGGTCAGCGTAGCCGTCGCCGTTGACATCTTGAGCACTCGACACCGAGTAGGCAAATAGCCCGAGTAGTTGGTCAAGCGGGTCGTCGAAGGTGACATCTGGGGCAGCCGCCGGACCTCTGGCCGAACCCAGAAATAAATAGGCGGCACCTTCTACATAGGTGCCGACAATGAGGTCAGCGTAGCCGTCACCGTTGACATCGCCAGCGTTCGCCAACGAGTGGCCAAACTGCCCACCTGGCTGGTCGACGGGGTTGTCGAGGGTGATGTCTGGCGTGATGGCTGGGCCTGCTGCCGAGCCGAAGTAGAGATAGGCGTTGCCTTCATTCATTTCGGGATTGTCTTGGTAAGGGGCGCTGACGACGAGGTCAGCGAAGCCGTCACCATTGACATCGCCAGCGCTCGTCACCGAGCGACCGAAGTGCCCGACTGGCTGGTTGAGAGGGTTGTCGAGGGAGATATCTGGGGAAGCCCCGGTGCCTGTGGCCGAACCGAAATAGACATAGGCCATGCCTTCGTCACGTGCAGGGTTGTCCTGTAGGTTTGCGCCAACGATGAGGTCTGCGTAGCCGTCACCGTTGAAATCATTTGCGAGGCGCCCGACATCAAGATAACGAACGTCGGTGAATGCCGAGCA
>JAFCZD010000207.1 GCA_019314525.1 Deltaproteobacteria bacterium | reverse complement strand
CCTCCCTCAATGGTCGCCACGAGTACAACTCCAAGGTTGGTGTCTACGACCTCCACGCGTGGTACCAACTGCAACACCTGTTGCTCGGCGTTTGCGGCGACCCGGCCGCGAAACCGAATCGTTGTTGTGCCGCCTGCAGGAATTGTGGCGAAGTCTTCGGCCAGGGGCCACAGGTCGACGACATCTGGCGGCGTCGAGATGAAGGTCGCGCCCACGATCACCGCCTCGTTTTGTCCGAGATTTGCCACTTGAAGCGTGGCGCTCTTGCCTTGGTCACCGACGCTCCAGGGCGCGTCATCGAAGAGCACGTCTGTCACTGCGATTAGAGTTGGGGTGGCTCCCCCATCGCCCAGCTCCGGCGCGGAAGTGCGCGCACAATGGGCAGTCAGCAAGACTAGGAGGGTCGTTGCTAGGGTTCGCACAAAGGAGAGCATATCGCCTCGCTGAGTGATCGCAAAGCAAAGCCCACACACATGGACAACTGGCGACAAGGGCGGGTAGCCTCTGAGCATGCAAAGAAACGAGCTGATCCGACTCACTCTCCTTGGGGTCTCCTTGCTCAGCGGCTGCAGCTCTGGGGGGGCGACCGCGACCGATGCAGCACACGACGGCGCATACGACGCCGGTTCAACCCCAGAGGCAGGAAGCGCCGATGGCGGGGATGGCAGCTGCGAGGCGATCGATCCGGCGAAGGTGACCTTCCTCGAGGGTAGCTACAAGAGCGCCTGTGGTTCTACCAGCGCAGGGTTGGGGCGGACGACCCTCGAGATCCATCTCGACCAGATGACTCGACGTACCGAGGTTTCGACTGAGGGTAACTGCTATGAGACGCGAGTTACCGAAACGGTGCGCGCTACCTTCACCATCGGGGAGCCAAACTTCTACTTTCAAGATGCCTTCAACATCGATGTGACCACAGAAGAGGGGGAGGTCCGCTACAACTTCGTGCAGGTGCAGGATGGCCGCGTGCGCTTTGGCGCTGAAGCCACGGCCGGGGCGCTCACCGCCGCTGAGCGGCCCGAGAGCCTCGGGGGGCTGACCTATTACTACGAGTCATCGGATGCCTGCGTGGGGGAGATCCCAGAGCCTCCGCCTTGGGAGTGGCCTCTACCGCCACCCGAGCAGATTACAGCCCAATACAGCAGCGTGCCTTTTCACGGAGGAGCGGGGCTGCTCTACCATGACGAGACGCTCTTCGTGTCCACCAACCACGCGCGGATTCATCTGCTACGGCGTGATGGGACTGGAGGCTGGGTTGAGACGCAGACCCTCACCAGCGAGTCGACCCGTCTTGTGGCTCGTGGAGATGTGTTGCTCGCCCCCGAGCCGATGTTCGATGCGCAACGGGGGCAAATTCGCGTCTTCAAGAAAGACAGCCAAGGGGTGTGGGTGGCGGACACGATCTTGACGGCTCCGCGGCCTGATGCGTGGGCGCTTTATGGCCACTCCATCTCCTTCGATGGCACGCGGCTGCTGGTCGGTGAGCCAGAGGGCTGGGATTTCAATATGGGATTCGCCTACGCTTATGTCTTCGACGGACAGAGCTTCACCTTCGAGCAGAAGCTGCCACGCACGAATGTCACCTTCAACAACCGCGATACCCTCTTCGGCCGGGGCGTCGCTATCTTTGGCGAACGCGCAGCGGTCTTTGGAGGTGGGTATATCTACTTCCTCCAGCACGATACGACAGAGGGTTGGCAGATCGACGAACGCATCGATGCCCCTGTGAGCCGCGCACCCAGTCTCGTGCGCTTCGACGCTGAAGGGCTCTTGGAGGTTCACCGCGATGGACTGCGCATCTACCACCATGACGGCAGCGCTTGGGGCTTGGCCGAGAGCATCGCCTTCTCAGGGGATGCCACGCTCGACGAGCGCGGGCAGGTCGCCATGGAGGGCTCACGCATCGCCGCAGGGGGCTTTTTTGCCAACGCGCCTGACGGCAGCCCCTTGCCCCGTTTTGTACGCATCTTCGAGCGTGGCGCCGGTGGCTGGGGAGAGATCCAGGACGTGAGCAACGTCGACAGCGCCACCCCCACCGATCACTTTGGCTATGGTGTCAGCCTCGCGGGGCAGGCGCTCTTCGTTGGCAACCCAGACCTCGAGTTTCCTGCTGATCGCCGGCGCGGCATGGTCTACGAGTTTGCGCTTCCCTGAGTTCTTGCTTCTTTGAGTTCTTGGCGATTGGCCGGAGGTAGAAGGCTCACGGGCGGAACGCGACCCCGCCCCAGCCTCCGTATTTGCCTGTGGCTACGGTGGTCCAGCTGTCGCCATTATCCGTGGAGAGCAGGTGGTCGCCATAATTCCCCATGAGCGACCAGCGCCCCAATCCGTCTGTGGCCACGCCCACCAATCCGTGGCCTTGAGCGACAAAATCAGCGGGCAGTGTCTTTTGCACCCACTCGTCTCCACCATCAGAGGAGAAGACAACGGGTGTGACGACCTCTGGAGTATCTGTGGCAAGCCAGCCGACAGCGACGAAGCGGCCCTTGCCAACGCTCAGGCCGCGCAGGGTGAATCCCTGTCCGCCCGAGAATGCGCTGCGCTGCCATGAGCCAGCGTTGTCATGGGAGACGAGGGGTACGTCACTTTCGGCCACCGCGACCCAAACCCCCTGGCCGTTGGTGGCGACGTCCTGAAGGGGGGCACCGGTGGTGAAAGAGACGTCTGTCCATGTCGCCAAATCGGGGCTGGTAAGGATCTGCCCTGCCTGCCCCACCACAACCCACTGAGCGCTGCCGTAGGTCACCCCGAGAGGATTTCGTGTCGCACTCGTTTCCACGGCGCTCCAATGCAGCCCTTTGTCATCTGAGCGTAGGAACGTTTTGTTATCGCCAACCGCCAACCAGGTGCCCTCACCCCAGGCGACGGCGCGCAGCATCGTCTGCGTCCCTGAAGCCACAGTGGACCAGTGGACCCCATCCGTGCTGCGCAAGATGACGCCAGCTGCACCCACGGCGATGCATATCCCAGCTGTGTCACAGGCGATGCCCCTCAGCCCTTCGCTTGTGCCCGTTGCTTCGGCTGTGGCGACGTTGGGATAGCCCCATTGCTCTCCCTTTGCCGAAAAAACAATGGTGCCATCCATGGCCGCTCCCACGAAGCGAGGGTCGGATATTTGCCCAGGGTCTTTGTCGTCCGGCTCTTGGAAGCTGAAGAGGATATACTCATCCGCAGGGTAGGTCACGCCATTGACCGTCACCGTTCCGCTCACGGAGACAGGGGGGCCAGCGAAGTCTTCTTCTGCTGCGTCCCAGGGCAAGACGAAGACGATATCAAAGACGACCTCTGTGCCATCGTCGAAGACGATGGTTCCCTTCATCGTCAAAGAGGTCGAGTCACCAGAGGGGGTGTTGCTCATCTGGATCTCGCCCTTCAATGCAGCGCCGGACGAGGGGTCGATGTAATCGTTGAAGGTGACGGTGGCTGTGGACGTGCCCTCTGTTGTGAAGGTGATATTCGTGATCTCCTCCACGTCGCCGGAGATCAGCGCGGATATCGGGCCGAATACCGCGTCCACCGCCGCCTGGGTCTCAGGTTGGAGGGCCTTGCGTGCGCTGGTGTCATCGGAGCAGCCGTTGGCGAAGGCAAGGGCCACCGTTATCAGGGTGAGGTGAACACATGGTCTTGAAAGGGTTGAGCACGTTGGGTACGTCATGAGGGTCTCCATTTGCGCTGATGTTATCGCGCCGGGGATGCTTTGGGAACTTGCTCTCAGCGGCGGTAGCGGTAGGCGAAGGTCTTGGGGCCGGCCTGGTAGTCTCTGTTGATGAAGATGAAGACGTTGTTGATGGGGTCGTAGTCCAGCGCGTGGAACGCGACGTCACCCACAGGGGATGATGGGTTTACAATGTCTACGACCTCTTTCTCCCAGCGGTTCTCTCGCGGAAAGAAGATATAGAAGCTGCCATCTCGCACCCCACCACCGATCACCTCATTGTGTGAATCATAGGCGTAGCCGCCGTAGTAGACGTAGAACTGATCATCGGGAATGGGTGGTGCATCACCTGTGGGCGCGGGGAGCTGTTTCACGGAGGACTGGCTGAAGTCGGAGCGGTCGAGCTTGATCTCATACACGGCGTAGCCGTGGTCGCCACGGATAGAGTAGAAGGTGTCCGTGGGCGGGTAGTAGACCAGGGAGTGGTCGATGCCAAGACCTGCGATGCCGTGGCTCTTGCTGTGCACGACCTCGAGGGTGTCGAGATCAAAGCTCCACACCTTGAGGGTGTCGAAGATAATCAGCTGCCCAGTCTGTGGGTCGATTTCCGTGGCTGCGTACCCATGCCATGGCCTCTTGAAGCCGGTATTGCGCCAGGTCTTGGTGAGCGGGTTGTAGAACGAGATGGCGTCGTATCCCGCTTCGTGTTCTGACTCTGCCTGAAATGCAACGCAGGGGGCGCCCATGGCTCTTCCGCCAACGACGACGAGGCGGTCGTTGGCGGGGTGTATTACGAGCTTGTCATAGGTGTGCCTTGACACTGGATGACCGGTGGAGGTCCAGGTAGCCGTGGCCACGTCATAGTTGGCGAGGGTCATGGCTGCGCAGGGCGTGGGCGTATACGAGCTCGTCCAAGTGAGTAGGTCGAAGTCAAAGATCACGACATCGTCGGTGGATGTGGATGAGTGCCCGCCGCCAAACATCATCATCCGATGGCTGTGGGCGTTGTAGACGAAGCCACTGTAATCTGTGATGTGCTGGCAGAGGTTGCTCGGCTCCCCCGCGACGATGGAGGGGCAGGCATAGGTTCCAAGGTCACGGGCTTGGTTGTCGTTGAGCGTGGCGAGGGTGGGGTTGGTCCTAAACGTCGTGTCCGTCTGCATCACATCAGGGTGGATGTCTGGGGTTTGGTGGGCATCTGGATTCGCGTCTATCAGGCCGCTGACGTCTTCGATGTGCCTCACATCCATCGCTGCGCTGTCCGCGCTAGTGGGCGCGCTAGCCGTTTCAGTGCATCCCATGATGGTCGCGAACGAAAAGACGAGTACGCAGACCACCTTTTCATTTTTCATCGGTCTCTCCATGCGCTTATCAGGGATCCAAACAGTTGCATGATAGAGTGTGCCATAGGAGTTCGCAGATGAAGACGTTTCTCTACCTGCCCTCACTGATCACAATCGTTCTTCTTTCCATCGCCTGTGAAGAGAGCCCTCAGGGCAGACCTGGCCTCGACGGTGGCGGCATTGACGGGCTGCAGAAGTCCCACGACGGCCTCGCCCCCACCGACCAAGGCGACGGCACTGACAGCACGTACACACCATCGCTCAATCCCTGCCGGCGGCCGCAGAAGGAGGCCTCCTTCACCATACCCGTGAGCCACGCCGACGCGCGGTGGAAGCGCAGAGGAACATGGGCGGGTCGCGGCGTTCAGGGCTACCTCGATGGTCCACGCCACCAGATACGCAGCTACAACGCACCTGGCCGCTCTGGCTTCTTCGAGTCGGGTGGAGAGTACGTTTATCGCATCTATGACGACACCACGGGCCGCTATCTGACATTAGCTGGCAGCGCGCGGGGTTATCTTGACGGCCCTTTCTCCCGGGCCCGTTTTGGAGGATGGGGCTATTCTGCTGGGCTGAGGACGAGCTGTGGGCCTGATGGCGCGCTCTATATCTTCGAGCCCAACCTGGGTGTGATTCGTCGCATGGACTTCGATGCGCGTGAGGTGACCACCGTGACCAAGGATGTCAGCCTGGCGCGGGCGATGGTTTTCGACGGCAATGGTGTGTTGCTGATCGTGGGTTATGGAGACCAGCTTACGCGTGTTCATCCAGACGGCATGGTGGACAAGATAACCATCGAGGCCGCGCTCATCGGGCATGGCTTCAGCGTGGCGATGGACCGGGCAAACAACCGGCTCTATGGCGCGAACCGCTGCTCGGGTGAGTGGTATATCTGGTATTGGGACCTCAACGCCGAAGGAAAATTCGTTGGGGTGCTGAGTATTCCACAGGAGGGTGAACCGAGCCGAGACCTGAACGCCACGGGCCCCTTCGAGGGTACTTACCTGCATTGCCCGGCGGGCATCTCTTTTGGGCGCAAGCCCGACTATAAGACGCTCTATTACGGAGGAGGGGATAACACCACGTTCTTCCGTTTGGACCTCACCAACGAGTGGATTGACACCTGGGGCCCCATCGACGAGGAGCAAGAAACCCCCTATGAGGACCTAGGGTGGGTTGAGGCCACAGGGAAGTTCCCCAGCGGTTCCATCGTCAGCTGGGCTGGCACGCCCTCCTGGGACGGCGACGATATCTTCTTGGGTAACTCGATCTGGCCGAGCCTGATTTACTTCGAGCGGGTGCAGTAGGTGAAGACGATGAAGACGATGATGACGACGACGCGCTCGAGGATCTTGGTTGTCACGGCGGTGCTCTTGAGCCTGTTCTTCAGCACCCTCGACGAGGGCAGGGTGGACGGGGCGGAGCCCCTTGGCCCTGAGGTGCTGCTCCCCGCCTGGCAGGGAGCAGACGCCTACCGGCCAGCGGTGGCCTATGGCGATGGACAATACCTGGTGGCGTGGCAGGCGGGCCGCGTGATGAAGGGCGATATCGTCGCGTGTCGCGTTGACGCCGAGGGCAAGGTCAAGGATGCCACACCCGTGGTGATCAGCGCCGCCGCCGACGATCAGGAGGCACCGTCGGTGGCCTTTGGCCAAGGGACCTTCCTCGTGGTCTGGCAGGATCTCAGAGGTGGCAAGGACTACGACACCTATGCCGCCCGGGTCAGCCCGGAGGGCAAAGTCTTGGACCCAGCAGGGATCCTCATTTCGGGGGGGGAAGGCAACCAATCAAGTCCGAGAGTGATCTTCGACGGCACGTCCTTCGTCGTGGCTTGGGAAGACCACCGCTCGATGAAGCGTTACGAGATTTACGCGGCGCGCGTGAGCCCGGAGGGCGAGGTGCTAGACCCGGAGGGTGTGCTGATCGCCTCTCATTCGTGGCTGGATCGCTTTTCGCCAGCGCTGAGCGTGACGGAGAAGCCAGGTGAGGTTTTGGTGGGCTGGAATGGGCGGATCTACCCTGGTGTGCCCGGGGATCTCGCAGGTGGTGTGCGTGTGGCAGCAGGGCAGGAGGTCGCTCGCTTTGTCATCAATGGTGACTCCAAAACGAGCCCAGGCGATCGCCACAGCCCTATGCGCTTGGCGAGGGATGGCATGGGCCATGTGATGGTGTGGCGCAATTATGTGCCCGTGGGGCGCGCCAACCCGGCGGGCAACGCCAACCTGCTCCATGTTGACGCTGAGGGTGTGGTTGCCAAGAGAGTGACCTTGGGCAGCACCGGGATCACCGACCCGGACGTGGTGTGGGACGGCGAGGGCCATGTGGTCGCCTGGCACGAGCAGCGCGGCAAGGCGGATACGGTGAACCACACCTCTCCTTTTGATGCGGTCTACCTGCGCCGCCTCGATGGGGTTGAGGTCGTGGTGGCGGGCACCTTCGACGCCCCCGCCCGCAGGGCCCACCTCGCGCGCGGCGCGGACAAAGTCGCGGTGGTCTACGAGCGACACCCTGCTGGCGCAGAGCAGCCGATCCGCGTGGGGCTACGTTTGGTGCAGTAGACGGATCCAACCCCAGCCACTGCCAGACTAGGCACCCTCCAAGAAACGAAGCGTGCATCTTCACGCCTTCTTTTAGGCACTCTGTTACAACCCCATAACATGATGGCATTTATCTGCGATTACAGAACAGGAGCGCGTTGGCCCGAACCATGCAGCATGGAAGCCTAGGAGGCTCTAGCCCATGTCCATCCGCCGCACCTGGCTTTCGATTCTTGCTCTTGTAGCCCTTGCGCCAGCCCTTGCTCCGACCCTCGTCTTCGCGACACCAAATCGGCACGCGCAGACCTTATTGCGCGGCAAGGTGGTCCGAGGCGTGCCGCTTCATGGCAAAGCCATCACCCACTATTCTGGGCTCAAGGCGTGGCATCTAGACCTGAACCCTCACCAAAACCCAGGCGACGCGTGGTCCGCTCGTGTGCTCAGCCTCGAATGTCCGAGCCGCCTCAACAAACAATCCAAGCCGCGCGTGGATGGCCCTGGCGACACCGTGCGCTTCACCTCCGTGGTGGAGTGGAACGGCGGCACCCCCAACTTTGGTGTCGCCTTGCACACGAACGCCAACCTCCCTGGAATCGAGCGTTTCGATAACTTCTCCATGACCTTGCAGAGGCGTGTGGGTAACAAGCTGCACTACGCCATAGACCTACCGATCTACAGCGCAGGGAACTACAAGGCCAAAGCCGTGTTGGTGAAGGACGGGCACGTGCTCAAGGGTGGCGCAGATGCCTGGTCTCCAGGTGGCGACCATGAGTTTCGCCCCTACTTTCGTGAGCACGATCGCATCCGTGAGCTTCTGGTCAACGTCGCAAACCTCGGTCCAGGAAAATACGGCACCTTCGAAGATATGATCGGCCACGAGCGCATCCCCAACTCCCAGGGAAAATACACGCTGTCCCAGATGCAGGCCAACGGCACCACGGCGATTCGTCTGCTGCCTCACGCCAGCCATATAGGCTCCCCTTACTCCAAGGTCTCCTATTTTGACGTCATGGTGGATCACTCGGCGCCAGCAATGCAGATCCGCGGGCAGATCGAAAACCTTCAGCGCGCACGACACCCCGACCACGGCAGGGTCAACCACCTCAAAGGTGAGATGTACAAGGCCGCCATGACGTCCTTCCGCACCTTCGCCGATCTTGCGCATAAGAAGGGCATTCGCATCTTCTTGGACTATATAGCCAACCACACCGGCCCTGATGTGCGTATGCTCGATGCTTTCTTCTATGAGCAATCTACAGGCAAGCCCATGGATATCTTCAACCTCTACCAGACGGCGGGCCATTTCGCGATGCGCCAGAATGACCCCTCGCAGCTGGCCGTCAATGGGAGGCACTACGAAGAGATTCTCCATCGCATGGACCAGCAGGCCAGGAGCAATCATCCGATCTCCTTGCAATATTCGATTCCCCAGCTCTTCGCCAAATATCACGTGCCCCAGGGTGCCCAGCACATCGGCGAGATCGCCGATGGAGGCTTCTGGGAGTGGAAAAAACCTGGGAGCTGGCAGCTCAACCACGGTCGACACCGGCATGGTTTTAGTTGGTTTGATTTGCCGCAGAGCCCAGAGAGCCGCTCTCTGCGGGGCATGTTGAAGCGTGA